>JAKDMR010000587.1 GCA_030452275.1 Candidatus Nitrosocosmicus sp.
GGATGATATTGGATAGGAGACGGAGCTAACCAGTTCCAATTACGCAAGAGATTGACTAAATTCATTTGTTTTTAGATCCTACGTATAGTTACAATAATCAAGTATAGTAACCTGTTTATCAATTATTCTTGCGAATAAAGAGTTTAGATTTATAAAGTTAAGATATCATAAAATGCTAATGTATAGTATTTAGTCAAAAAAATAGAGGAAAATAAACTATTTCATCATGTATTTGTACTTTTTAACAAAAGTAATAGGCTGTCACTCTACGCAAAATCATTTTACGAATTAGTGTTGTTTGATAAATGAAATATCTCATTTATTCCAGATGTAAAGAATCCACGTTCAGCTCCTCCACCTATTGCATATATTTTATCATCATATGAAGCGACACCTAATCCATGACGAGCAGTAGGCATTGGTAATTCTTCGCTCCAAGTATCAGTAGCCGGATCATAACGTTCATTATTATCAAACGTTCCTTGATTTTGTTCACCTCCCAATACATAAATTGACCCATTTACTGATGTGGCTGCATTACCACTCCTTTTTGACGGCATGGGTTCGAGATCTGTAGTCCATTCATCTATAGCAGGATTATATTTCTCAATAAGATCTACGTTGTGTAATTCTTCTGCGATTCTCCCCCCAATTACATAAATATTATCATCAACTACGGCGGATGCAGCATGATGTCGAGCGGTTGGCATAGAACTATGTATTGTCCATTGGTTTGTATTAGGATCATAGCTCTCGGTAGCATTAAGGGCTCGTTCATATCCTTCACCACCATCACCACCCATCACATATAACGTACCATTAACGAAATCTGCGGTAGGATATCCTCTAGGTGTTGGCATAGGATTACCTTGCGTCCATTGGTTAGTTTGAGGGTCATAAATGAAAAGTCTATCACTAGCTGTCCAATCTCCAGTATATCCCCCGGCCACATAGACTTTTCCTTGATACGAAGCTGTAGAGGTGTGATGAAGTGGGAAAGGCAATTGGGCAATATTTTCAGCCCACGTATTTGTAGTTGAGTTATACACTTCAACCATACCCACACCTTCACCTTCTTCGTCATATCCACCTATAACATAAATTTCATCACCCAAATTTGTAGCTGTGGCCTCGGTCGTTACCCGAGGCATATCTGTCCCTCTTGTCCAGAAAGAATCTGTCTCTTGTTGGGAAAAGGAATACTGAAACGTATTAATCGAATGAATAGAGAACACTAAAGCGGTACAAAGTACGATCGTCAAAAATGTACTTGATAATAAATTCATAATAGCAGTTTTTTGTAATATCAAATATAAAGGAAGTGTTGATCCTCTAATTTGAAATTTATTGTTCAATCAGTACTTACAAAACCATTAGAGGTAAGAAAGAGAAATTACATTGGAACATTCAAGATTTTTCCTGATGTGTTGATAAAATGATACGATAGAATCCTTAATCAAACAGGAATAAAAAAAATTATGGTTGTTGTTGGAATAATACTTCGGCTTGGTCTAAGTTACCGTTTATAGTATTAATAAGATTTTGGATCTCTGTTAATGGTGCTCTATCTTGAATAGCACCAATCAAATCTTCTCGTATCAATAGCTCAGTTGCTTCCATCAATTGTGGGTTTAATGCTGCAAGTGGGCCCTCCAAGAATTCATAGTGATCTAAGTATGCGGTTTGAGCTGATGCTTCAGCTGCAACAAAATCTTGAGCGGCATATTGATTATTGGCCTGAGTTAACAATGTTCTAATTTCATTAATAATTGCTATTGGATCTCTACTATCTGTCTCGGCTGCAGCAGCATCACTTTCCTGTGCAAATACAGAGTTTGGTGATGTCATAAACACCAAACTGACAGCAGATACCATCAATATAAAGAGCGTATGTAATTTAGATCTGTTTATAATGCTAATATTTTTCATTATAATTGAGA
>JAKDMR010000079.1 GCA_030452275.1 Candidatus Nitrosocosmicus sp.
GAAAATAGATTTGGAACGTGGAATAACGACAGAAACTATGACACTTGACTTAGGAGAAAAGGATCTCACCACGTCGAACCAGTGATCGGTTATAAGAAGGCCAGTCTATCACAAATTACCAATCTGTTCAATCCAGCTAAATAGGTTGAGTTAGGCGACAAAGCACTATCCCGGAGAAAGTTACTCTGGAAAAAGAAATCGTGATTGGTATATACATTTTGTAAAAAACACTTAAGTTGGAACAAATGTTACCAGTACCTAGTGCTATGAGGGGATGACATATGTCCCTTGGTTCTACAGTTAATATTGATGTCATACCACCAATTCATTTAAATGGTATCCACGATTGGAGTTCAATATCGCGATTTGTTGAGTGGTCATTGATTCTATATCTTTATTTTTATAAATATACATGGAAGTAATGGGAAAATCAAATAGATCCTCTAGAATCTTGTCATAAATAATTAAGGCGTTATCAAGTTTTTCCCTCAAAAATTTATTTGTCTCTACAAAGATCCTAATACCTTCTTTGCCATTCTTAATGGCGTTAGCGACTAGAATCTCCCACTTTTTAATAAATATTTCCGCATTTAAACACTCGTCTGGATGGAACCACTCTTCTGTTGGTTTGATAAGGATATTACCTTCCTTTTTGTGATTTTCATAATTTGTGAGATTTATAGACTTGCTCAATGCATAGATTTTATCTTTTGGGCAGTTTTCTAAAAAAATAATTACCAATTCATTATTTTCTATGCCATTTTTTAAGAAGGAATGGAAATCATACAATTCAAGTTCTTTTGAGTAGTATATTACAAACACGTGACTTCCACGTTCTACCGAATCAAAAGGCTTCAATTATTTTTAACAAACATTATCTAGTTTATTTTGTATAAAAGTAATAAGGCAATATAGTTCTAGTATCGATTAATTCTGTTACCGATGTGTCTTGTAGAGGTAATTAATCTTAATATCCGACTTTATAATCTCATAACGTAGTTCTAAATTAGTTTGAATGGCAAAAGATGAAATAAATTAATGCAGCTCCATTATCATAGTTATTACAAATAAATGATTGTTCTGTTTGTTGTCTTGAATTTGTATTTTATAACTAACGAATAATTAAACTCATGGTCCTCTGGAATTCATTCAATGATAGTATTATTAGAAGATTTACAACAAAAGTTATAAGAAGCAGTAATAGTGTTACACGGACTCTTAACTAGGGTACTTCACTTTTTTTATATCTTTGATTTGGGGGTGTAACTATGGAGAAAATAACGACAAGAATTCCTAAACTAAAAAGACGACAATTGAATTCATACAATCATGAATTGACAAAGAGATCTAACGAGGATGGCATATTGCTGCCTAATTGTCTGAATGATGATGAATCAAGTAGTTTAGAAAGTAGAAACGGACTTGAAACGATAATGGAATCAGATGAATCAAGTATTAAGGATGAGAATCAGGAAATGTCAAATCAAAAAGATATAAAAAATAGTAATAAAGCTTTGCTGATAGAGAATTATAGTGAAGTACTTATACAAAAACTGAGACTTTTAGATAGTAATAATACTAACTTACGTTACTATTCTCCCAACGGTTTATAGAATCATATCAAATAAGAGGGTCAATAGATGGAGTAATGAAAATGAATATTTCTGTATCTGAATCACAATTAATTTGTGAGGCAAAAATTTGTGGTTGTCTTGATAATAAGAGAGTTGTATATGGTTTTTTCGAACCAGTCCATAGCTTATGCATTGATAAAAAACAATTGATACTATCACAAATCCAAGCATGCAGGAATCTACTAAAATATACCACTGATAAACTTGAATTGCGTATGGTTGAGAAGGAGATAGATGAACTAAATGCACTTTAATAGTATGAAATCTGCACGGATCATTAAACCTAAGGAGCCGTTAGAAGTACAAGAGACGGAAAATTCAAAACCAAATGGTTCGGAAGTCTTGATCAAAGTCCAATCTTGTGGGGTATGCCATAGTGATATTCATTTATGGAAAGGTGGATATACTGGACCGAATGGACAATTTATGAAAACTACCGATAGAGGAGTCAAATATCCATTAACGCCAGAACATGAAATAGCGGGTATAGTATCTGAAATGGGGGAGGATGCAAAACAAATTTTCAAAAAAGATGAAAAAGTAATGGTGTATCCATGGGTAGGCGAAGGCTTATGTCCTGCCTGCAAAACAGGCAATGAAAACCTTTGCGATCATCCACGATCCATTGGTGTTTACAATGATGGGGGATATGCTGAATATGTTTTGGTTCCAAATTATAGATATCTTCTTAGAATACCAGACGAAATAGAAGTAGATATAGCGGCAACATTATCTTGTTCGGCTCTTACAGCGTATAGTGCGGTAAAAAATGCAGAAATAAGACCAGATAACAATGTTGTAATTATTGGAACTGGAGGATTGGGATTGATGGCGATTCAGCTAGCTAAAGCTGTTTTTGGCGCTCGAATAATTGCTATTGACATTGACGATGACAAACTAAAAATAGCAAGAAACAATGGTGCGGATGAAATAGTCAATTCAAAAAGTAACAATGCGATCCAAGAAATAAAAGAAATAACTGACAATAGCGGCGCAGATGCTGTGATTGACTTTGTAAATAATTCTAAGACAGTTGAATCTGATATGCAATTTCTAAGAAGAAGGGCTAAGGTGGTATTAGTGGGTCTTTTTTGGTGGAGAGTTGAAACTAAACCTGATATCTATGCCTACTAAATCATACAGAATTATCGGTTCATACACCGGGAACATACAAGATATGGCTGAATTGGTGTCTCTTGCAAAACGTAAAGTTATAAATCCAGTTATCTCCGATAGTTTCAAATTAAATCAAGCCACAGATGCCTTAACGAAGTTAAAAGAAGGTAAAATCACAGGTAGGTGTGTCATAAATCCTTGACTATAAAAACTATTAATCCTGTTACAGAAGAAATTATTCAAGAATATGACAATGTAACAAAAGACACTATAATAAATAAGACAAAGAAAGCAAAGGAGGAATTTTATAATTGGAAAAAAGATCTGCAAAAGCGGGTTAGTCTCCTTCATGATTTTGCTCAACAGATAAGAAAAGATAAGGAAACACTTGCAAAGACAGCAACAATAGAAATAGAAAAGCCAATCAAAGAGTCAAGATCTGAAATAGAAAAATGTGCATGGGCAATTGAATATTTTGCAGACAATGGAAGCCTTTTTGTACCAAAAGAGGCCATTAATGCGGATGCTAGAAAAACAGTTATTGCATTTGAACCAATAGAAACAATAGCCAGCATAATGCCGTGGAACTTTCCTTATTGGCAAGCCTTGCGATTTGCTGCTCCCTCTCTTATGGTTGGAAATACCACTGTGCTAAAGCCATCAAGTGCCACTATGCAATGTGGTATAGAAATAGAGAATACTTTTAATAAAATAGGTATGCCTGAAGGGGTATTTCAAACATTAGTCGGAGACTCTGGCATTGTCGAGACACTTATAAGTTCAGAATATGTGGACGCTGTGACTTTTACAGGAAGTGTCAGTGTCGGCTCAAAGGTGGCTCAAATGGCAACATCAAAGATAAAGAAAACGGTATTAGAGTTAGGTGGTAGCGATCCTTTTATTGTGCTAGAAGATGCTGATATAGATAAAGCTTCTACTGCGGCAGTAAAAGGACGTTTCATAAATTGTGGACAAAGCTGTATCGCTTCAAAACGGTTTATTGTTGCAAAGAAAATAGCAAACGAGTTTATTGAAAAATTTGTTCAAAAAGTTAAAAAACTTAAAGTAGGTAATCCTTTATCAGATGATACAGACATAGGTCCTCTGGTTAATGTAGATGGTTTAAAAAAAATTGATCAGATAGTAAATAGTACCATTAAAGAAGGAGCTGAAATTCTTACCAGAGGTAAACAGATAGACGGAAAGGGTTATTTTTATGAACCCACGGTTTTAAAAAATGTTACAACAAAGATGAATATTTCGCAAGAAGAAGTGTTTGGTCCTGTTGCACCTATCATACTTGCTAGTGACGAAAAGGAAGCTGTGGATATTTCAAATGATACTTTATATGGCCTTGGAACAAGCATGTGGACAGAAGATCTTGATAGAGCTGAAAAGTTATCTAACATCATTCAATCGGATTTAGTTTCTGTAAATAATATCGTTGCGTCTGATCCAAGGGTTCCATTTGGAGGAATTAAACAGAGTGGCTTTGGTAGAGAACTATCAAGGTATGGTATGCTAGAATTTGTAAACATAAAGACCATAAGATATTATGATCAATTGGTTCATCAACACCACGTCGAATAAAAACGTGAGCTAAATGAGTGTTATGAAAAATACAGATCATATACATATCGTGATATTGGGTGGAGGTTTTTCAGGAGTTGGAGTTTTAAAAAACCTTCAAAATGAATTTGATCATAATAACAATGTTGAAATCACCATGATAAGTAAAAATAATTTCCTTCTTTTTACTCCTATGCTTCCTGAAATAGTATCAGGAAGCATCGAAACAAGACATATAGTAACACCGTTACGTTCATTTTGCAATAAAGCAACGTTTTATGAAGCTGAAGTAAAATCCATAGATTTAGACAACAAACAGATAGCCATGATCCATACTATTGGAAGAGAACCCCAAACCTCTAATGCTGAAGAAAAAGAAGGACACGTTCATAAACTTCGATATGATTATCTTGTTATTGCATTGGGAAGTGAAAACAATTTCTTTGGTAATTCTAATATCCAAGAAAATACATTTACGCTAAAGACTATCACTGATGCAATTCTTTTAAGAAACCATTTAATTAAAGTTCTAGAACAAGCAAGTATAGAACAAGATGACAAAGAGTTGAGAAAAAGTCTATTGACTTTTGTAGTCGTTGGAGGAGGTTTTAGCGGTGTTGAAACGGTGGGTGCAGTTAATGATTTCATACGAGAATCTGTCAAACTGTATTATCCAAATATTTACATGTCAGATGTAAAAGTCGTCCTAGTTAGCGCAACTAATAACTTATTAGAACAAATAGATGAAGATCTAGGGCGTTACGCTTTAGAAAAACTAAAGGTAAATGGAGTGGAATTTATTATGGATACTTTGGTTAAAGATGTGGCAGAAGATAAGGCGATACTAAATGACGATACTGTAATGCCTTGTTATACACTCATTTGGACTGCTGGAGTAACACCTAATAAATTAATTACCGATCTAAACTGCAAACATGATGAAAATCATAGAATAATTACTAATAATCATTTAGAAGTTAACAATTACGAAAATAGCGTGTATTCTCTAGGAGATTGTGCTTCTATAACCAATCCACATACAGGAAAACCATATCCTCCCACAGCACAGCACGCAATAAAACAAAGTGAGGTTGTATCAAAAAACATTATTTCTTTAATCAAAGGTAAACCTGAAAAAGACAAACAAATATTTGATTACAAGTCAAAAGGAATGATGGCCCAGATTGGAAAAAGAACTGGAGTCGCAATTTTCTTTAGTAAAATCAAATTGCATGGATTTTTAGCTTGGTGGCTTTGGCGCATGTATTATTTAATAAACTTACCAACAACAAAAAAGAAAATCAAGGTCATTGGGGATTGGACGTTTGATTTTATCTTTAAACCTGATGTAAGTCAAATTCAATAAGGAGAAAGGATATGAAGATATTGATAATCCTAAAAAAAAGAATAAAAAGAAAAGGAGAAAAATAATCAAAATGAACTTTGAAAGTATTCTTGTACTTCAAGGAGGAGGTTCATTAGGTGCATACGAATGTAGAGTGTACAAAGCTCTTTATAAAAATGGGATTGAATTTGATATTCTAGCTGGTTCTTCTATAGGTGCCATTAATGCGTCGATAATAACTGCTGCACAGAATTCAGAAAAAAATGCCGCTGAAATCCTTGAATCTTTTTGGCTTGCGCTCGCTAAAAATATCAACCCATCAAGTTTCAATTTTGAAATTCCATATCTACCTTTTGATAAAAAAATGGCTTTATGGTCTTCAATACAATCTATGTTTTTTGGTAATTCAAAGGCATTTTTACCCAAGTGGTTTACTCCCAGTTCTCCTTTTTATTTTGATCCATACAATTGGACATACCTTTATGATTTGACCCCTCTCAGAAAGACATTAAAAAGTTTATAGAATTTGAGAATCTCAATAAAATGTCTACGGGCAAAAATGGTAATAGATCCGACAAAAACAAATCAAAGTCTGCAAGGCTAATTGTAACTACTACAGATATACAAAAAGGAGAACCCGTAATCTTTGATAGTGCTCATATGGATATAGGTGTAGATATGATAGTTGCCTGTGCGGGTTATCCTTTTTATGGATTAAAATGGAGCATAATAGATGGAAAATATCTATGGGATGGAAGCTTGTTAACCAATACTCCAATGATGGAAGTAATGAGGGCATCACCATTAAAAAATAAAAAGTTTTACATTGTAGATGTTTTTCTGCGTCAACAAAAAGAAATACCTACTAATATGATTGAAGTTTGGCATCGTGCCAGAGATATAATATTTATGGATAAAACAGACAAAAATATCGAAATGTTAAAGATTAGTGAAAAATATCTAAACCTCTTAAAGAAAATGTACGATATTGTTAACTCAGATGATGCAAAAATAGATCAAAATACCAGAGAAAAACTTAATCAATTGGATTCTGACTACCGTTCCTTAACTCAAAGTCATGGTGCAGCCATAACTGATGTAGTCAGAATAGGTAGAAAAGAAAGAGATTCACATTATTTGTTTGAAGATGCAGACTTTTCTAAATATAGAATCCAAAAACTTATTGAAGAAGGTGAAAAGGATGCAGATTTTGAACTTGAAAAGAGAAATAATAGTGTAAAGTGATTCTATACGAGGAGAGACGTATCAGTATATTCAGGGTTTGTTGATCTCGTTAACAAGTTAATGATCAAGTGCAACATATAATGGTAGTCGATGATTTCCCATTCTGGTTACGCTTTGCACACTTTATAAATATAATCTTTATTGTATTGCTGATCAGAAGTGGTATCGAGATACTTTGCTCTTCCAAAGTTATACTGGAATGATCATGCAAGATCTGGATCAGAATGGCTCAAATTTACAAAAAAAAGACCCCCAAAGGATAGACTCTGGATATCCTTAGAAGAAGAATCATTCTCATCGTGGATAGCACTACCGGGTCATAAAAACCTTGGTTTAGGGAGGCATTGGCATTTCTTTTCAATATTTTTTTGGATATTAAATGGTGCTGCTTATTATATTTTACTTTTTACAAGCAATGAATGGCAAAGAATTGTTCCAACCTCATTATCCATTATTCCACAGACCATTAATGATATGTTATTATATACATCTTTTCAATTTCCAGCAGTAGGACATCCTTATAATGCAATACAACAGCTAACATATTTTGCTGTAGTTTTTTTGTTAGGTCCTTTTATGATAACCACAGGAGCAGCAATGTCGCCAGCAATAGCAGCTCGTTTTCCATGGTATCCCCGTCTTTTTAGGGGTCGCCAGGTAGCAAGAAGCCTCCACTTTTTAGGAATGATTTCGTTTATTCTGTTTATAGTAGTTCACTTGACTATGGTAACAACAGAGCGGTTTTCAGAAAATATGGGGAATATTATATTGGGTCATCCTACAGATTTTGGCGTCGCCCTCGGATTATTATCACTTCTAGTCCTAGCTGTTATAATAGTCAATGTATGGGCAACAGGTATTTCTTTTAAGAGACCTCGACTTGTTCAGAATAGCTTAGACGTTCTTTTGATTCCTGCTTTGTCGCCTAACTCAAACTATTTAGCTGGGATTAAACAATTTATCGTTCT
>JAKDMR010000588.1 GCA_030452275.1 Candidatus Nitrosocosmicus sp.
AGATGATGATGGCTGGAAGTTACGACTAACGTGTTCTAATTACGCAAGAAGTCTTTTATATCTTAAAATAAAGAATAATAAACATTCATGCAAGCTCTTCTAGACGTTTATAAGATTAGAGAGGATTTTCCCATCCTAAATAGACGACTAAACGATGGAAAAAAATTGGTATATCTTGATAATGCTGCAACCACTCAAAAGCCCAACGAGGTAATAGATGCAATTTGTAGGTATTATTCAGAGTATAATTCCAATATTCATAGAGCAGTTTATCAAATTGCTGAAGAAGCTACAGAGGAATACGAAAGAACAAGGGAGAACGTTAGAAAATTCATAAACGCTAAATACGAAGAAGAAATTATCTTTACGCGAAACACTACCGAGTCTATCAATCTAGTGGCTTATTCATGGGGAAGTGCCAAAATTAAAAAAGGAAATACAATACTATTGACTGAATATGAACACCATAGTAATATCGTTCCTTGGCAGATTCTATGTAAGAACAGAGGAGCAAAAATAAAATACTTGGAGGTAGATGAGGAGGGATATCTGGACCTAGAGGCACTCGAAGAAGTCTTGTCTAGGAAAGGGGAGGGAAAAATTAAGCTGGTATCCCTCAGTGAAATGTCAAATGTATTAGGAACTATTTTTCCAGCTAAGGAAATTATCAAAATTGCACATGAAAAAGACATCCCTGTTGTACTGGATGGTGCCCAATCAGTTCCGCATATGAAAACGGACGTTCAACAAACAGGGTGTGATTTTTTAGCATTTTCAGCCCATAAAATGCTCGGCCCTACAGGCGTGGGAGTATTGTACGTAAAAAAAGCGATTTTAGAGCAGATGAAGCCATTTATTTCTGGAGGCGATATGATCAAAGAGGTTCATAAAGAAAACACGATATATAACGATCTACCATACAAATTTGAAGGTGGAACTCCAAATATTGCTGATGTTATCGGCTTTAACTCTGCTTTAAAGTATCTTAATAGGATAGGGATGGAGAATGTTCGTGAACATGAATTAGAAATGACCTCATATCTTTTAGACCGGATCCAAGAAATAAAAAATATAAAGGTGTATGGTCCCAAAATTGCAAAAGATAGAGGGGGCCTGGTCTCTTTTAATATTGAGGGAATCCACCCACATGACTGCGCCACTATATTAAATGATTTTGGAGTTGCAATTAGATCAGGACATCATTGTGCCCAGGTGTTGATGGAAAAACTTGATATCGTTGCTTCATCTAGGGCTAGCCTATATATTTATAATACTAAAGAGGAAATTGATATATTAATAGATGCTTTAAATCATGCTAGGAGGATATTCAATATATGAGTGAAGATATTTACAGGGAAATGATACTTGACCACTATAGAAATCCGCGAAATAAAGGAAAGATCGAAGATCCGGATATAAGAATAAATGATAGCAATCCGCTCTGTGGTGATGAAATTTCGATTGATTTGAAAGTCGAAGGTGACATTATTAAGGATATCAAGTTTGATGGGAGGGGATGCGCTATTAGCCAGGCTAGCGCCTCGATGTTGACTGAAATGGTTTCAAATAAACCACTGACAACAATTAAAGATATCACAAAGGACGATGTGCTAGAAAATATTGGTCTGACAAATTTGGGCCCTGCTAGAATAAAGTGTGCTTTACTTTCATTAAAAGTGTTAAAACTGGGAATGGTAAAATATTATGTTGATAAGGATCCAACATCAGCTGCTCAAATGAAGGATGAATCTAAAGTCTTTTAACAAACAGTAAATGATTTTTGATTTGATTCTCAGAAAACATAGATGAACAACTTTCTACTAATTTATGGTGAATAAAAAGATCCAAATAAAACCGATAAACCCTTATTGGAATATCAAAGTATCTTTTATTTTTTTATTTTTTTTTATTTTTGTTATTGCAAGCATTATTGCAGT
>JAKDMR010000589.1 GCA_030452275.1 Candidatus Nitrosocosmicus sp.
TTTATAATTACAAAACGAATAGCTTTTACCCGTTTATTCCTACTTTGAGAAAAAATAAGGACATGTCTATAGAAATGAAAATACTTTCCATTTTGAAAAATTCGATTCCTACTGAAAACGACTTTTCAAAATGGTTTCCAATCAAGGATATTCCATTCTAATTTAGAGGAAACTGACCTTTTTCTAGAATTTGAAAAAAATTTAATACATGGAATGAATTTTTGCATGATGAAAAGACTTTTGGAATAAAAAGCTCTATATCCATTGTGATAATCAGAAAGAGACCATCATAGTATTGTGGGTCATAATAGGATTGTATACTTTTTAGATAAAATCTCGTGGGAAGGTCTGAAACTTTCCTATTTTCAAATAAACAATTTCTCCATGTGATTATAGCAGAATAAGGGTATAAAGTTCAAAATATAGCAATAAATAAAAATACTGAAGATTGTTCTCAATTGTCCCTTAGGCAAAGCAGTTTGATATTATTATAGCAACAGATAGTCATTAAAATATAACATGTAAATTCTTTCGCAATTTATATAAAATAGATGCAAGCTTAGACCTGTGAGAGATAGGGGAAGATGTATTTCAGATCCTTCTCGAATAGAGAATAAAGTCGATGGGTTTAATCTTGGGTCCTACATATTTGTTGTTGATACAATGTACTTTCACCTGCTTAAATCCAGTGGTCCTCAACAGACTTACCAGATCTGGTAGGGAAAACGTATAACATATCTAAGGCAACACTGAGAATTTCTACAATAATTATTACTTTCCTTATCAAAAATAAATGTTCCAATTAAAGCATATGTATGGAATTGGTGTGGGCTTTTTAAAAAATTTTCCATCGATTACTTAAAAATGCTCAAGTGATCATTGCTATTTGAAGTATTTGTATGTATTTTTATCTTTTTAGCGGTAAAAACAAATGTATTTAATATAAATCATCGATAATACCTGCGCTCTTAAATAATTCTCTTGCCTTTTTTAAATCGATATCTGATCCTGGTACAATTGTATCGGATACTATAATTTCTGTAGACTCTATTACTGTACTTTTTTCATTTATTTTGTCATTTTCTTGTCAAATTCTTTTCTTACAGTATCGTTATTTTCGTTATTCTGAAGGAGTGCAACAATCTCATCATCTATTT
This sequence comes from Candidatus Nitrosocosmicus sp., assembly GCA_030452275.1. Taxonomy (GTDB): domain Archaea; phylum Thermoproteota; class Nitrososphaeria; order Nitrososphaerales; family Nitrososphaeraceae; genus Nitrosocosmicus. The sequence continues at coordinate 1,158 of JAKDMR010000589.1, forward strand.
GATTGATTTCTTTTACAATATTGAGATCTATTTTAAACTGGCCACTGCCCAATACACGTATTTTTTTAATTCTTCTTCAGATTTGTTGTTCATACCATTCAACTTTCTATTATCGTTTGCGTAATGGTTTTTATGCTAAACTAGACTTTAATAGATCTAGCTCCGATTCCACTTTCTCCTTTGTTTCGGACCTTTCTAATTCCATTTCAATCTGATCCTTATTATTCGTATGATCTATTAATATCCCAGAATCAATCATTTCGTCGATTGCCATGGATTTTGATTTTAATGCCTCTGTCTTTTCTTCAGCGCGGCTAATACCTACACCTATATCAGACATTTCTTCTGATATTCCTGTAAGATTTTCTTTTACCCCAGGGCCTCTCGGGGGATCTTCATGCCTTTCTACTAATTTATTGACCTTTTGCTTTATTATATTAACAATCCGATCAGAAAGACTCATTATTCTATATAAACTAGGATAAAGTTACTTTAATTGTTTGTGGATAAGTAATTTTTGCTAACTTTATATCGGTTCAATTTTTATTCTCCGTAATTCTTGACTGGAAGATATATTTAGTCTTGTAATGTCCTATTTAGAGTATCTAGATTAGCATTAATCCCGATAGGCTCGATTAGTATCGGGATTATAATATGGAGGACTAACTAGGAGAGTTATTAATAAAATAAATAATGGCAGTCAAACCTATTATAACAATAACCAATATTCAAGTTTGTGTTGTGAATTCTTGTCAATTATGAAGTAATGCTTATTTCA
>JAKDMR010000590.1 GCA_030452275.1 Candidatus Nitrosocosmicus sp.
TATGAGGAACTATTTACTGAGGACGGTTTAAGAATATATGTTAAATGGTATATAACCGAATTATTAGCTTTGTTGCCTAATTCAATTTTATCTTCATTTCTTAACATTTTTAATCAAAGCTGATTATATTGGCTAACGAATTATGTATTTTAATACCACAAAAAAATTTATCAGATAACGATTTTCATAATTAGGCAACAAAGCAGAATTATTAACCAAATATTAATTCGATCTTAGTTATTGAAAGAATGACTAGTAAGGTTAATAGTCTAATTGAAGGTTATAGGCAGGCAGCTAATAATGATATAGAAGTTATTGAAATTCTATTCGCATCAGAACACGCCAATATTCTAATATTTTATCATTTGCAGCAAGCATTAGAAAAACTATCAAAAATGTTGTATCTTGGTATGAAACCACAGGATACAACTTATGAGAAAATAATAAAAAGTCACAATATTGAAGATATCTCAGTTGAGCTAATGATTCTAATTGGCGATGAATATATAGCAAAATTCAAAAAATGTGGTCAGGACGATATCGCTAAATATGCTAAATTAATTGACAACATGGAATTATTCAGAACGACTGTGAAAAAAGAGAATAGGATAATGAAAGATAATTTTGTTAAAAACATAAGAAATTACGAAGTATTTTTCAATAATATTTATTCCAACTTTGAACCATTTAATAAACTATTGAACGATAATGCAAGTGCCAAGCCAGTTGTAATTTTATCGATAGGTGCTCTTCTAGCCAGCAGTTTGTATAAAATGAATAATATATCTAGATATCCAGAAGAAGACTTTAACTTTGAAAACCTCGAGATATTGAGATCAAATATGCATTTGATACCTAAATTACTGACGATGTTTAAGTTCTGGCTGGATTTAATTAATAAGCCCCATAAAGATTTTTAAACTCAATTATTCCTCAGTAAGAATCCTTATCACCAAAAAGTGAATTAATTAATAAAAGTCAAAATTTTGATCCTTAGATTTGGATGACTTCATATGTCAAACAATATAAAGTGATAGTTCTGCAAGGATTTTAAACCAAGTACCTTAGAATTGAAAAATGTTCGAAGTGTTCCTAATAGTATTGATAACCTTCACTGTATCCACTTTTTGAAAGGCCGTATAAAATAAACCGCTAATAGAAATAACTTGGCTCGGAAAACTATTATTGCGTCTATCGCGAAACAACAAATTTATAAAAACAGGTAGGTTTCAATACTCAAATTTGAATTTGCAATCCATGTTTAAGAATGATCGCAAAATATTATCTATAGACCATAACTTGTATTATACAAAACTTGATTGAAATTTAACCAATAGTAAACAAATAGGCGTAACTGAGGAAATAGAATTCAAGATAGATAATAATAGAATATTACAACTGCAGATAATTTATCCAAACTCCTATCTGTAAGATCAGTATACCACTTCATATATATTCCTAAACCGTCCTCAGTAAATAGTTCCTCATATTCAGACCAAACCTTCTGGTTCTGAAATATTTAGATACCTTTTCTCTAAAATCCTCAAAGGATGAGTAATATTCCAGTACAAGCAAATCTTGTTTGGCCATATTCCACACCTCCTCAAGCATCATAAACTCAGGGGATGCTGTAGGTAGGTACACTGGAATAAGACTATCCTTATTCTCTTCAAGGTAATCTATTACCCGCTTGGATTCATAGTGTGGCGAAGCCTTGTCCATGAAAAGATAGCATTTTGGAAACTTGTGATGGATCTTCTTTAGAAAGTCAAGGAAGGTTTCGGTGTTGAATTTAGCATACTGTCTGAATAGCTGTTTTTGGTCCATACTTACAGCTCCAAACAAACAGGAGATCTCGTGCGAACCTATGATCCTTACTACAGGTCTTTTCTTGGCATCAATCCAGACTCTCCTTACCAGTGAATCGTAAAAGA
>JAKDMR010000080.1 GCA_030452275.1 Candidatus Nitrosocosmicus sp.
AGAGACATGAAATATGAACTATCTCTAATCTAGACGAATCATGCAACACAGCAGAAGATATTTAAAACAAATATATATGAATTGAAAATAATATAACATGCTTGGTTACAATTGTTGTATAAATTTCATAAATTTATTTCTACATGTATCCATTAATTTTGACCTGTCATGACCATGTGGATTAACCCTGTTGAATTTGGGTTTTGTCTTGTCTTCCTATTTATTTCTAAAGAATAGATATTTCAATATAAGATAAATTTAGTGACAAATAGAAAACTGGTCCGTTTTTGAGTATGTTATATTTCTTTAAGTTCTCTACATGTTTTATTTAAGTTGGTTAAGATTACAGGCGTCCAAAGAAAAAGCAATAGAGCTACAACTTTTGTTTTGATTGACCTGGGCAAAATAATTAAAGATATAAAATGTTTTAAAAAATAACATTCAATAAAATCAATAGCTAATCTGGTATATCTATACATAAATGGAAATCAGCATATATTTCCAACTATGCTAATACTATCGTCTCCTTTTATTCTCCTTGATTATTTTGTTTGCCTTCTCCTCTCCTTCTCTTATTGAATTTTTGATCGTTTCTGGTCTAAAATCTGCATTTTCATAAAGATGAGGATGAGGTTCGTCCCTAGTTATATAATAAATTTCCTTTATTTCGGCACCATGCTCCAGTTTATATTTCCTATATTTTCGACGTATTCTTTTGAGTTGTTTTTCGTCTAGTTGTATTTTATCGATATTATTTTCTACTATCTGGTAAAGCTCCTCCATGTAGTTCAAATACATTGATATTACTTTTGACATTTTTACACTGTGTTTGGATTTATCAGAAAACATGATATCACGGGCCCTATGATAGACTTCTGGCAAATTTTCTGGAAGACTGTCTATTCTCGGAGGATAATTTTCTACCAGAACTATCATTTTATCTTTTACTGGTGAAGCTGCTATAACCTCTCTTGATGGTGTGTTGCTAAGTAGACTACCATCCCATGCATAGACTCCGTCTTCTACTTCTACCCAACGAAAGTTGTATAGGGGGTAAGCTGATGTAGCAAGTATATGTTTTGGTGTTATTTGTTGTCGGTAACTATCAAATGTTAATGGTTCGGCAGTCAAGACATTTACGGCAGTTAAAATCAAACGTATTTTAGAGTTTCCACCGGGTTTTAATTTATCATAATCAACATACTTTTCCAGAGTTTTTGTCAATGGACTGTGATCATACATGTACGTCCATTTTTGTGGCGCGAAATAATCTTGATCTGTCAAGACATAATCTGATGACCACCTGGGAACAAACATTTTATCATTTCCAAAAATGGCAGAACTGTAAAAAGATTTAAGCTGGTTTATTTTAATTTTCTGTTTATTTGTCTTGGTAGCGAATCTGTCGTTTATTTCTGCTCCTTTGGCTGCTGCTTCTGTTGATATGAACTTTAGAAAATCATAATCTGGAAAAAAGTTTCGTGCTATCAAACTGGACCAATAACTAGAAGAAGCAAATTTTTCTAAATCTATAAAACTTTCAGATAACTCCATCCAAAAATTCTCCAGTAGTTCTTCAGTTTTCTCTTCGTTCTTGGTTCCAGCTATGATTGCAGCATTAATACCTCCGATAGATGTTCCTGCAATAATGTCTAAATTGATATTATTTTTTAATAGGGCTTTATAGACTCCGCAGCCAAAAGCACCTAAAGAGCCTCCGCCTTGGAGCAATAATACATTTTCAAGATTTCTAGTCATTTGAATATCATCTACTCCATATTATCATGGTGTGAACTTGCTATTATTCCACATGATGTTCATAAATTAATTGGTCATAAAACCTTATTGATTTTATATTTACAAATTCAAGCATTCCAAATCTAGATAGTTCTCTACCAATTCCACTATTCTTTATACCTCCAAATGGAACACGAGGATCTGAAACTACAACATTATTTACAGTAACCATCCCTGATTGAACAGCCGATGATAATTCTTCAGCTTTATCTAAATTCTGAGTCCATATACTCGCACCCAATCCAAATTTAGAATCATTTGCAATTCTAATTGCTTCTTTATCGTCATCAACTGTAATTATAGGGGCAATGGGTCCAAATACTTCTTCTTGTGCTATCTCCATATTAGGAGACACATTCTTAAAGATAGTTGGACTAAAGAAGTAACCTTTGGTTTTTACCCTTTTTCCTCCTGTAATAAGCTCTGCTCCCTCCTTTAAGGTTCTGTTTACGATATCTTGCATGTTCTCAAGACTTTTAGCATTAACAAGTGGTCCTATATCCGTGTCATCTGACAGAGGGTCTCCTACCGTGAGCTTTTCAGTCTTTTGTACAAATTTTTCGGTAAATTCATTTGCCACTTTTTTAGTAACAATAAACCTCTTTGAAGCAATGCAACTCTGCCCACAATTAATAAAACGTCCTTTGACGGCACCTGTTGAAGCCTTTTCTATATCTGCATCTTCGCATATTATGAAAGGATCACTTCCACCTAATTCCAAAACAGTCTTTTTTATTTTCGAAGTGGCTCTTTGTGCTACTTTGGCACCCACTGGAACACTTCCAGTGAAGGTAACTGCGTTAATGCCATCTGAATCAATAAGCATCTCTGCAATGCTAGAGTCTCCGACAAGTGTTTGAAAAACACCTGAAGGCACTCCGGCTTTATCAAAGGTTTTTTCAATTTCAATTCCGCATTGCATTGTAGCACTTGCAGGTTTTAGTACAATAGTATTTCCAGTCATTAACGAAGGAGCAGCAAACCTGAGTCCTTGCCAATAAGGAAAATTCCACGGCATTATACTTCCTATAACACCAAGTGGTTGGAATTTTATAATGCTCTTTCTAGCATCAGTATTAATTACTTCACCATTAGTAAACATCTTTCCATGATCTGCAAAATATTCCATAGCCGATGCACATTTTTCTACCTCTGATCGGGATTCTTTTATTGCTTTTCCCATTTCTAATGTAGCGGTTTTAGCCAAGTTCTCTTTGTTCTTTTTGAATTCTTTGGCAAATGCATAGAGAAAATCCTCACGCTTATGAGCATCGTCTTTCCATTCTAAGAATGCATTTCTTGATTTCTTTATTATATTATCTAATTGCTGACTGCTAATTATCTCATACTCTTTAAGAATATCTTCTGTAGCTGGATTTATTGTCTTAATTTTTTTATTATTATCATCATTATTTGTTGCTGTTGTTGACAATAAATATTTTATAACATAGTGCTTTAAGTACTTGAGGCTGGAAGATAATTCATTTGAGTATTTTAGTCATCATTTCTAACTCGATTAACAACCTATCATGTATACTTGATTCTTTGTGAACTTTTCTTCTTTTGTATTTTGCAGTTATGACAAACGAATAATTGATATAGCAATACAGATAACAGTACGATATCACATGCTTTTTCATATCCTTTTACTGGTACTGGATCTATTCTAAATATGGACTTGATGTGTGTCCTATCAATGATTCTATAGATGTACTTCTTTTTGAATAGATTATCTGTCCTAGTGTTGTGATTGATAGAAATCTACCAATTGTATTCTTTCCATTGATGTATTCTTATATCGACGAATTGGACACACAAGTTGAAATCCCTTTTTCAGACTCAAATCATACAATTCCCGATCATCATAGCCTGGATCTGCTACCACATGATGAATTTTTCTTAGTATTTCTGAAGATAGACATGAGATCAAATCTGGATAAATGGGTTTGTCAGATACGTTGGCTGTTGTAACAATAGCCGACAGAGGTACTGTTACAGAATCAGTACTGGGCATCACATGCAGTTTATATCCAAATATCCATTTCTTAGTATGACTATACCCTCCTCATCTGGCATCTGTATCAATTCCCGAACATGGAACTATTCCATCCTTCATTGATGATAAGTACCATACATGACCTTTCGATCTTAAAAGTGTGCTGTGTCTGTTGTAATCACATAAGGTCTGATCAAACCTTCAACAACAAATAGATTCCCCATCTTTGATATCCTTTCCTTTATATCAGTAGATATCGTTTTCAATCTCCTGTCAAAGGTTCGTCTGCTTGGTGGTGGTAAGTATGATAACGACAAACCACATGCTTTTACAATTCTTCTGTTATAAGGTAAATCCAAACAAAGAAAATGATGTAGGGATCTGTTTGAATCAAGCCTAAACCATATGCGAACGATAAAGCATCAGATGATGACAGTTTGTGGATATACATAAGGCCTTCCTCTCCTTCCTCTTCTTCTGCAACTAGATTTAACATTACAAGACCACCAATCAATGATACCAACAAGATACAAAATGCTAATTAGAATGGATGACGAATTAAAACTGGCTGGTATTATAGATGGTATCTGTTTCAATCCAAATATGATATTCTAGAAGACTAGCTTTATTCGGTTAGTATTATGATCCAGCATCAGATATATATAAATTAATTTAGTTATGTTTCTTTAGAATCTTTGGTCTATACCTTCCCAGTAATAAGGAGTTTGTGACAACAGTAACAGAGCTCATAGCCATTGCTACACCTGCTAGTATTGGCAACCACCCAAATACTGAAAGTCCAAAAATAGGAACAAGGGCACCAGCTGCTACTGGGATTAATCCAGTATTATAAACAAAAGCCCAAAACAGGTTTTGTTTTATCTTTGAAACTGTTTTCTTTCCTAGTTCCAATGCAGTTATCACATCTCTAATATCATTTTTTATTAAAATAATACCTCCAGTTTCTTTGGCAACATCGGTTCCAGAACCTATTGCAATTCCCAAATCAGCTCTAGCTAAAGCAGGTGCGTCATTTATTCCATCTCCAACCATTGCCACAACTTTATTTTCCTTTGTCTTTAATTCATTTACAATCTCTTCCTTTTGATGCGGCAATACCTGTGCTATTACCCTATCCATTCCAATTTTTGATGCAACAGCCTTGGCAGTTCTTTCGTTATCTCCTGTAAGCATTATCGATTCGATTTCTTTCTTTTTTAATATCTCTATCACTTCTTTTGCTCCCTCTTTGATGGTATCAGATATTGCAATTATTCCAGATAGGCGGTTATCTATTGAAACTAAAACGGCAGTTTTACCATCTTGTTCTAATTGCGAAAGTTTAGCTTCTGTGGTATCATCAATAGATACCTTATTGTCATGCATCATTTTTCTATTTCCTATCATTATGTGTTGGTTGGAATATACAGCTTGAAGACCATGTCCCGCTAATGCTTCAAATGAATCAGGAGAGACTACTTCAATACCTTCTTTCTTTGCTTTAGCTATAACAGCCTGAGCCAATGGATGTTCAGACCCCGATTCTGCTATAGCAGCGAGTCTTAGCAGCTCATGTTTATTCATTTGATCGAGAGCTACTATATCAGTAACAGAGGGTTTTCCTTCTGTTAATGTTCCAGTCTTATCAAAAACTATTGCGTTAACTTTGCCTGCTATCTCTAAATGTTCACCGCCTTTATACAAAATCCCATATTCAGCACCTTTTCCAGCACCCATCATCAAAGCTGCAGGTGTGGCTAATCCCAAAGCACAAGGACATGCAATTATCATTACAGAAACAAAGGCCAGTATAGAGTAGGTTAATCCAGCATTTCCTACAAAAAACCATCCAAGAAAAACTCCAATTGCTATTATTACAATAGAGGGAACAAAATACTTGGCAACTTGGTCAACCATTTTTTCTAGCTTTGCCTTTCCTGTTTTGGCTTCCTCTACCAAGGTAATTATTTGAGATAGGACTGTATCCTGCCCAATCTTACTCGCACTTACTTTTAGTAAACCGTTTTTGTTGATAGTAGCTCCTATTACCTCATCTCCCTTGACTTTATCTACGGATATACTTTCACCTGTTATCGCAGATTCATCTATGGAAGAAGAGCCATCTACTATTGTTCCATCCGTAGGAATTCTTTCACCAGGTCGTATGATCATTAGATCTCCTTCTATAACCTCTTCGACTGGAATTTCCACCTCTTTAAATTCCTTGGATACTAACTTTAGGTTAGAACTATCCAGCGAAGAGTTGTTGCTCCCATTATTACTCCCATCGGAGTTATTTTTTTCTCCTGATACAGCTCTTAATACTCGAGCAGTTCGCGGTTTTAAATCTAGTAACTTTCTTACTGCATCGGATGCTTTTTCTTTTGTCCTTGTTTCTAGTAGCCTTCCTATCAAAATAAGAGTAATTATTATTGCAGCCGTTTCAAAGTATACCGCAGTAAATGGAAAGTATCCTGGAACTATGGTAACTATAGTACTATAAACATAAGCAGCGGTAGTGCCTATTGCAATTAGAGTATCCATATTTGATGCTTTAGCTTTGATACCATCCCAAAATCCTCTATAGAATCGCCATCCAATCCAAAATTGAATGGGAGTTGCCAATACTAAGAGTATATAATTGGTATATTCCATCATGCTCATTGGTATAAGATGACCCAATTGCGGAATCATATGAGGTAAACTTAGTACAATAATGGGTATAGTTAACGCTACGCTTATTGCTATATGCATTTTTAATTTTTTTAATGCCTTTTCGGGCTCGAGGAATTCGTTTAGACATTGGTTAGAACAAAAATAATAAATAATTCCATCTTTAGTATGATGAATTGAACTTTCTACTTCTTCTACAAACATTCCGCATATAGGGTCTTTAGCCATGTAGAATATAGTGACTAAAACATATATAACAACTAGACTTTACAAATGTAAAATTTAGAAGTCATGCGTGTACATCTAATATCTAGATTATGAGGAGAATGAAAGTAGGTTGTAAATGATGTATATTGAATATTTTAATTGAAGTTTTTCAAATCTAATTAATGTGCAAATTATTTTCCTGTTTATTGAGGTTAATACAAGAATTACAACAGAAATACTTTTCAAATGAATTTGTATTCATTATCCTTATGGATGAGGAATGAATTGATAAATGAGAAAGGTGACAGAAAAATCATAGGATATATCTACAATTGGCAACTAAGGACAAAATGGTAAAGGTAAATAAAGCTATTTTAAATTATATTATATAGTGATGAGATAGTGGTGATGATCGCTATTGACTCAACTTGACAAAATATCATTCAAAGTTGTCGGAATGTATTGTACTACGTGTAAACCCATTGTAGAAAAGCAATTAAAAGATAAAGACGGAATAAAAAAAATAGATCTAAACTATATGACAGATAGTGTGAGTGTTGAATTTGACCCTTCATTAATAACTAAGCAAGAGATTAAAGAAAGTCTAGAAAAATCAGGATACAAATTCGTTAGAGCACCTCAGTATTAACTATATGATTTTCATATTGTTATAATTTACCTGCAATATGAAATGCGGCTACATTTATTGCGGAATAAAAAAGTAATAAAATAGTAGTTGTATTTGAGTAATTTTAAAACGAATCTAAGCCCATGGATCATAAACCTAGAAACAAAATACCAATCAACAGATACAAAACTTTACAAATGTAAAAAAACCGGTTTGAAACGGAGATGGACAATTATCGCTTGATTTATTGTTTAATCGATTTAAAAGAACAAATAATAAAAGTATAGTGTAAAACTATTGATTAACAACAATAATTGAATTGATATCAACGTCAATCAATCTTTGACCCACTATTCCAATCAAGACTTGATGTTAAATATAATATGATTATTCTTAAATAATAATATGAAAGCTGCTCTTTTTGAAAAGCCCTGTTTGGAGAACTTAAAAGTTATATATACCATTTAACATATGTTCTTAAACAACCCTTAGTAAATAGTTCCTCATATTAAGACCAAACCTATTTGTCCTGAAATATCTGGATA
>JAKDMR010000591.1 GCA_030452275.1 Candidatus Nitrosocosmicus sp.
TATGCTCCTATTTCAAAAAATAGTTAAGAATTATTGGGATATTTAGATACTTTGAAAGAGCAGCAGTATGCTAAAATACATTTAATCTACTGGTCATATCCATACCAGTTTAATTCTTGGTTTATGTAAAAGATGATTGTTTCCTAGTTCTAGCAGTACAGAAAATCTAATATCTAAACAGATAAGCTATTACAAACAAAGTATATTGTTGGGATCGCGCTATTTTACCACAACCTCACCAACCATCGTTGGGTGGTAAACGCAGTAATAATCAAAAGTACCTTTATTATCAAATTTTAAGGTGAACGCTTGTTTTGAAAGTATAGCGTCTGAATCAAACAATTGACCCTCATCAGGATCGCCGTCTGATCCCGATGTAGTGGTATGCGATATGGTGTCTGCATTATACCAGGCAATTGTTTCACCTGAGTTTATAGTAATTGGATTTGGTGTGTATGAGTTGTCACCGCTAATACCGTTAATTGTTACCAGGACAGAACCTTCAGGTACAACACTAGATTGTGATATTGGAGATTGAGCTTTTGGAATAGTACTTTGTGAAGTTGGCAGTATTTTGTACAAATCTCCTGTAAAGCTTAGGACATACATATACCCGTCAGGTCCTACCTGAATATCGGTAATTCCGCCGAAACCTTGTCCAAACGTAATAGGGATGCTTTCAACGGTATTATCCACTTTTTTATCAGCTAATGCGGTTGCACCCCCTACATACGTGTTATTTATAACAATATCATTACGTGCCTCATTTAAAGTAAATCTATATAAATTACCATTATTAATGTCACCTACAAACATATTATTTTCATATTCTTTACCCAACTTATCTGAATTCAAAAATTTTAGTGCAGTCGGACCTATAGGAATATGCCAAGCAAATTTGGGTTCTGCATATTTTCCGTTTCCAAAACTCACGAGATCACTAGGAGTTGCCCCATTACCCAACAAATCATCGTTAGAGAATCCCTGAATTAAGGACCAGCCACTATTAAATCCAGGAAAAACCAGGTTAATTTCATCGCCAGCTGTAGGACCATTTTCTGTATCCCATAAATTACCAGTCATAGGATCAAAATCGATACCGAAGCTATTCCTAATACCCATTGCATAATACACACCTAAAGGCAAATCAGTACCAAAGATTGGTTCATCATCAACTAATCCACCATCTTGAGAAATTCTGAGAACGCCGCCTAAACCATTAGGTGCTGGACCATTACCTATATTTTGTGCCTGAGTCCTATGGCCTCCAACTTCCCCCATTATCATATAGACGTTATTGTCCGGCCCAATTGTTACTTTACCTCCATTATGATCAGTTCGATTAAGATTATTTGGAATTGCAGTCAAATCCAAAAGGAGGACGGGATCTATTAATTTACCATCCACATACTGATAACGATAAAGTCTATTTCCTAGCGGGTCAATATTATTGGAAACATCACTACCGTCCTCATTATTTCCGGATTCAGTGTAGGACAAGAAAACAAAAATTTTTCCATCCAAGTGTTTTGAAGCAGCAATCCCTAATAGTCCACGTTCGATTTTTGAAGCTACCGATAGATCAAGTAATGGATTATCTTGTACCTGACCATCCAGTACTCTCATAACCCTACCAGTATTTTTTTCAGTAACCAATATATCATTATTTCCCACAAAAGTCATGCTAGTTGGAAATGTCAAATCGGAAGTAACTTTTTCAACTGTTAGCCCATCATCATTGATTGTAGGTCCATCTGGCGAGGGCTGAGCTTTAGAGTAAGCTCCATAAGAAAAATAAACGGAAGAATAATTTGAAGATAATAGTATTAAAATAATAGCGAAAGAATAAAACAACAGTTTAATGTTATACACATGTATTATCAACAGAAAAAATAAAACCTGAATTAATTAAAAGGTTACGTAGTATTGTTTT
>JAKDMR010000592.1 GCA_030452275.1 Candidatus Nitrosocosmicus sp.
AGATTCAAGGAAATTCTTTATAGTTAGCAGCTGAAACATTCAGAAATATGAGCGGTTGAATTTTAAAGATAACAATTTATTATCAGACTTTTTGTGCGGCAGCCGCACAAAAACAAGGATAGAATATAATATGTTTTTCCTTTTATAGCATCCTTGATACCGAATTTCTTAAAGTTTGAAACTAGACAAAATCTAACGATACTTGATTTTGATAGAAATCTAATAAATCACAAATCAAAATTCATTTGTATGAGCATTATTCTTGGTTTATTTAAAATAGAATAAATTGCCTCGGGTAGATCCTAACCTCTGCAATTATTGGAAAGTGACGAATAAGGTAGAAGAACAAATGATAATAGCGTTGTCGTTTAAGATTAAACATAATAATATATTTTTCCGGACCCACGGAGGCCTCGGATGCATTTTCTCCTATTTTATATAATTGTGAATTAAATTATCATTTGATTCAGGATGTTTGCCTGAGAATATATGGATTATTTGTAATCCACATATAAGATCTCTTGCGTAATTAACACCAGAAAAAATATTAAAAAGTTGGTACACATTCTGCTTTGTTTCCTAATTCAATTTTCTCTCCATCACCTGACATTTTTGGTCAAGGTGTTGTTGACGATTAACGGATTTCGTGATATGGTGTAATAAAAAGAATTATCAGAAACGATTTTCATAATTAGGCGACAAAGCATATCGTTATATTCTTTGATGATAGGTCATTTCTAATGATTAAACGCTTGGCAACCGCCTCTATGATCATTGTGACAATTTTTGCATTGGGTGGAACGGCCGTGATTAATAACTTTGCGATGGGACAAACAAACACAACCACTACAAATGGTTCTGATGGAAATGCTGCAAAGATGCACGTTGATGAAGCATTAAAGGCCTTATAATCTAGTGATAACAGTGGTGCAACAATGCACACTCAAGGGGCTGAAAGAAATCTCTAGATTAGATATTCAAAAAGATGATGGTTTATTGTTAAATGACTATTCAATGAGTATATTAATTGGTATTTTTTAGAAAACTCATAGAAAATATCAATGGTGATAAGGATGCGCAATCAGATTCAAATGCGATTTCTACTTTATCTTCAGCATATATTAGCTTAGGAATTAGGCTGCGATTGAAAAGCACTAGAAGATGCGGTATTTGTGTTAAAATGGTAAAGGGAGCACATTTTGATGAAGTGAGATTATCTATTGAAAAATTTCTTGACGCTACAAAAGAAACTGTCTGTGATCTATCTTATTCTATTCATGTTAACAATAGCCTTGGTTATTTCTGGGTAATAGTGGATGTCAAAAGATTAGAAGATAGTGTAGCATGCATAATTACTGTGGGTGAGATTATGGAACAAAAAGGCATTCCACAACGGTCAATTTATGCAGTATTTGAATTCAGTAAAGATGGAACTGAATATCAGCCATATTATTTGATTTATAATTATAAACTTGACAAATTCTATCCATTTGTTCCTATTGTGAGCAGACGGAGAGCAAGAAACATTGAGGAAGAAATGGAGATTATGGAAGCTGTCAAAGGCGAAAGACTGCCTTTTGAAGAAGATACGAAAGAGTGGCGTCCATTATGGTATCTCCCATTTTAGTAGTTATTCATCTGTTGACAGACATATTTGTATCTATGTCCCTTTCTTACTCATTTTTCTTCATTCTTAGATAGTAGATCTCTTGCGTAATTAGCAGTGTTTAATCATATCTTCTAACCACCATCTATTTTGTAACTAACAGGTAGTCATTATTCTGTAGTTTACTAGTCCAGATACTATGCTTGATATCATATCGTACCTTCTAAGCCTATTTCTGAAAACATTATTCATTATCCTGTACTTTTTTTACCCTACAGATGTGGTATGTTTGACTACTGTTATCCTTCTTTTAGAATGATTTTTGT
>JAKDMR010000081.1 GCA_030452275.1 Candidatus Nitrosocosmicus sp.
TAATTCGTGTTATCTTACTTTAATCTTGGCTGAAACATTGTCAATAAGAGCGTAAAGAAATTAAAGATTTAGAGAATGAGCCATAAAAACAAAAATATATGGCAATTTCAAAAACCCAAAGATTTTACAAAACAAGTTTTAGCATTACCAAAACCAGTTAGACATAATTTAACCAGAGCAATGACTCTATTAGCAGAATGTCCTATTCCTTTAATATATGGTGAAAAAAAGATTACAAAATATGGTGTGTTTTATGCCATGCAGCTTAGTTCTTCTCATCGATTGGCTTTTGATATTTTAGACAATGAAAAAAAGATACTAAGGATAATTCGAGTAGGAGATCATAGATTTGTATATGGTAAAGACTGAAAAATAGGACTGAATGATTAATTAGCTAGTAACTATCTTCTAAAATAAAACTGGGTAATGATTTGTCTTCATGATTGGCATATATTCGTAGTTCAGCACCTATGTAAGTAAATAGAGGGTTTTCTTCGATATCAGGATTGAAGAAATTTATCATTTGAGGCAAGTCTCTTATACGGGGAATGTCGCTTGACCAATCAACATCGAGATATGTATCAGGTTCGCCCATCATTTCAGGGTAATCAATACTAAATCCATATTCTGAATCTTCAAACGTATTCCATTCTAGGTTTTGCTGGTCTGTTTGAGCGATTACTAAATTACTATTATGAAAAACTACCAACAAGATAAAAAGAAATGAGAAAAATATCATTCCTACAGTTTTAGATATATTCACTAAGATTTCTATACTACTAGCTAGCTATATACTTTAATTGTAGATTATTCTATACTAAATGTCTATTCCATATTAATGATAGCGCCGTTGTAGAATGTTTTATGATTACTTTTATGAAACATATCATCATAGCTTGCCATGATTATTGAAGAATGACATATCCAAAAGGCTACAAAGCTCCATCTGGAAAAGGCAATAACAATAGAAATATTAGGAATTTTGCTCAAATAATACGTTTTATAATATATGCCGTGTCAGGAATAGTGATGCTCAGTGTTATACTATTGTGATGTGTAGAATTGTTATCCACTTATCACCCTTTCTTTAACTGTGAAATAATCCAATTAAATCCGTTGGATGCGAAAGGCCTAGGAGGCATCCTTATCGTTCCAAAATTAACAAAGCCTGCATGTCCCGCGGATATATCTATTCTTGCTAGTACCCCTTTACCTGAACCCATAGAAAACCTTACGGATCTTCTTAGTTCACCTGTCCTTACTGGCGCATCATTTTGAATACGATCGGCTCCTTTTTGCATTACTGTAGCAACCTGATTCTGGATATCTTTCCTCAGGTTGGTTTTTAGAGAATCTACATAGGCCGTTAGCTGTGGAATACCTTCAATGGTTAGAAATGACACGATAATAAAAAAAGACGCAGGGTATTAAAGAACACTTGTGGTTTTGTTAGCACGGTTTTGGAACACCGGTCTAGAATTGTTGTCTTGTTGTTTATTCTTCCTTTCCTCCCTCTTGTCCTCTGCTTTTCTTCTTGCATCCTGTCTTGACGATAACATTTTCTCAAACTGCTCTATCATCTTTATGTGGTCGACCATTATCTTCCCCTTGGTTTCAAAGTATCGCCATGGCGGCAAGGTTCTCTTGAATGTCTTCCAGGTATGCCAGGCTTCATAGTATTTTCGTTCTGTGAATGTTAGATTGTCCCAGGCTTCATTTATCATCCTGTTTCTCTTGTCCCTGCTTTGTGGAGACGCAAGAACATCATCACTTACACCATTGGCAAACTCTTTGAGTTCAGGGAAAGCAGCAACCATCTCGGGTAAAGGATGGACTATCAGGTCAAATAGTCTGTTGAGTTTTTTGATGATTCTACCAGTCCGAATATCTCGCGGATCTGGCCTGCTTCCAGGGCTGCGTATAAAGATGTCCTGTCAAGGTGATCGTACAGCTCTCCATCGATCCCAAACATCCACAGGGCTATTTCCTTGTAGAGGGTTGTCTGGGTATCATGCAAAATAGTATCTATCTTTGCGAATTGCTCATCTGATATGCCTGTTTCACTTTCAATGTTTTTTGATATCTTTGGTGGGATTGTGTCACCGTTGTTGTCTATTTGTGGATTGGAATCCTGCTGTATCTTGGTAAGATGGGCTATTTCTGCTCGCTGTTTTTGCCAGTCGAGGTGTCTCCAGTTCTCTATTTCATTGTAGTAAACCTCGATTGGAATCAGTCTTCCTTTCCTGTCCGGTTTTTGCCCTATCTTGGGAGGGGTCTTTGAATCCAGGAATTTGTAGATGACATGCTTGTCCTTGTTTGCCCTCTTTTGGATCTCGATGGTACGGGGGGCCTGGATGGAAGCACTGTTTTCCCTTATCTTGTTTTGCCAGTATTTGATGTTCTTGTTTTCTTCAGCTTCTATTATCTTACTTGCATTAGGTAACGGTTTCTCCAATACCTGTTCTGGTTCAGGTTCTGGTTCGGCTAATTGAACTATTTGAGCCTGGGAAGATTCCATGGAAGGTCCCTTGTAGGATTGTGCCACCATCCTGTTCTTTGTTTCATCTCCTAAAACAGACTCTATGGTTTTGGGTTTTGTATTGTTAGAAGAAGAAGGATCAGCATTAACAGGTTTACCTTTTGCAGCCCTGTTTGCTTTCACCTGTTCAATCTTTGATGCAACATCATTATCATCATATCCTAAATGGTTTTTGTCTTGTTGTTGAGAATTATCATTGTTTTCTGTATCTGTATAGCTAGACATTGAGAAAAAAGGTAGGGAATTAGCTATATAGTAATTAAAGATATTAAGTCAGCGTAATGCTGTTGGGCGTACCTGCTACCCCGAGCCTTTGAAAAGTGTTTGCGTTACCTTCAAAGTTCATGGATTGGCTATCAAGGCCCATGTCTGTTATGGATATTGTAACAGGTGTTGTTGGATCGGCAAACAAGGTATATGAAGCGTCTATTAATTGCAGGCTCATCAAATAGTCATGCATTTCTGATCCTTTAAGCCATAGGTCAAAGTCTACCGAAGTTTCTCTTATTGTTGCGCCCAAATACTCTAAGCTTTGTGAACCGTTAGGACTGATAGCATCCAGGTTCTGGTTAACATCGAACTTGATACGGTCGGTAGGCCAGACAACTGCCTCGATAGTAAATGGATCTACTCCACCAGCCAAAGATGTCCATGGGGCAGTATTGGGGAAGGAAGTTATCCATGTGGGAGTGTTTATACCTGCTTCAGTTAAATCATCTTTAAACATCCAGGAGTCTTTCCACCTGAAATCCTGTCCTATCGTTACCCCGCCATCCTTGGACACTTCAACAGATATGTTGTTGGTTTTCATTCCGGTAAAAGCAAAATATTTCTCGGTGCCGTTTATTTCTAAAGACCATGCAACAGTAACAGAAGCTGCGTTGGTCCCTGCGGGTGAAGCTTCATTAGCCAGGTTGATACCATAACCCATCATGCTTTTGTCAAATGGCCTATATCTAAAAGCACCACTAAACATCTCCATGAGCTTTGTTTGTGTGGTCGGGTCTCGCTGACCAATGTTCCTGATTACTTCTTTCTGGATACCAATGTTAGGAGATATGCCTGTAAGATTACCTAATAGTGAAAATGTTGGTGCTTCTGGAGGAACACCGAAGGAAGATTCTTCTATAAATTGCGGTGGCTTGATAAAACGCCAACTTCCAGTTGGAAGAAAATTAATCGCCATGAATAATTTTTGATGGCAAGTTTCACAATGTGAGAACTAATTAAGTTACAGAGGATATAGTAAAGCTTATAGCTAAATCATCCCTCTGTAATTTGCTATTAGAGTATGCCCTACAAGGACAAAGAGAAGAATACACAATGTATAAAAAAATATTATCAAGATCATAGAGAAGAGATAAGGGAAAAGTCTCGACAGTATTATTTATCCAATAGGGATGTAGTTATTCAAAGAAGTAAACAATATCGGGAATCTAACAGAGACAGATATAACGAATGGAGACGCAATCATCGTAACACCAATAAAGAAATGTATCAAAATGAATTGTTAGATAGAAGAAACAGAAAGATGGAATTACGAAAGGAAGTGATATCTCATTATTCTTATGGTAAAAATGAATGTGCTTGTTGTAAAGAATCCATATTTGAATTTTTAACTGTTGATCACATTAATGGTGGGGGTAGAACACATAGAAAAACTCACGGTGGTCATTTTTATGAATGGTTAAAAAGCCATAATTTTCCAAAGGGTTATCAAATACTTTGTTGGAACTGTAATTCCACTAAAGGTTTGTATGGTCAATGTCCTCATGAATCAAAGAGATAAATATGCTTATAGCTAGGCGTTACTGATATTGTTCAACTACAAATGGGAATAAAATACGTAAGTGGGACTATCATGTACAATGACTGCAAGTCTCTAGAACGTTGCCTTTCAAGTCTACATGATAAGGTGGATGTAATGGTAGCGGTGGACGGACGCTTCAAGCACTTTAAAGATGATAATACTGGTTTTTTATCAAACGATGGATCTCGTGAATTGGTAGAAAGTTACGATAATGCTGTTTTGATAGATGTCCCCAACTCCTATGAGATACAGAAAAGGACGGCCTATCTGGACTACTGTCGGAAGGTTAGACCTGAATTTTTGTTAATTTGTGATAGTGACGAGTATGTTTATGAGCCTGAAACAGACTGGGATTTATTTAATAAAAAGACTGATAAAATCTGTAATACTTTACCCTATGTCAACTATAACATATTCGGTATATACACAGAGGTCAGGAGTCCAGATTACGATCATGTTGTTCATAAAATAGTGGGAAGTTCTCCACCTTCTGTTACGCCTACAACTTCAGAAAAGAAAGCATGGAGTTATCATCCCAGGTTATGGAGTAGACCGTATGAAATGGAATATAACAGAACTCACTATATGTTTAGAAACAGTAACCCTAACAATCCTCTCAATAAACAAGATCATAACGCTACAGTGTCCATTATCCCCGGGTTGAAGCTGGGACATGATCACATCTACAGAAGTAAAGAATTCCTAGAGTCCCGGTTTAACTATCAAAAATGGCTTGTCCCCTTTGAGCAAAAGAAGTTAAAGAGGTGGATGGAGATCTATCATAAGATGCCTCAGTGTTATGATGAAATAGATAAGTGGATTGCCCCCAGCCCTGAAGAGGCTATTAGATTAAAGATGGTCACAATACGTTAGTTAGTTATCATTTTATTTCATTTTCTCTTTATTATAGATAAAAATGTCTGTTGTTAATCCCATGTCCGAAATAGATGAGGTGAGAAATAACCTAGGGAAGACGTCGTCAAGTAACCTTACAGATTTAGAAATTGATCTGGGTCTTACTTATGCTGAGGATCAAGTTCTAGAAGATACCGGATTTAATACCCTTTCTGATCCTGCTTATGAAAAGCCCAACCTTATTGAGAAGCTTAAAGTTCTTAATGCTACAGCCTATCTATTAATTAGATTTGCAGACAAAATAGATCTTCGTAACTCCATATTAAAGCAGATAGAAGGAATGAACTACAAGATAACTCATCCTATGCTTTCTGATGATGAGGATGATGCTATCATAGAAGGTATAGACTATCAAACCTATCCACTTAACCCCAACGGTGGATTTTACAAACCTACAACAGTACGAAACCAGTTACACCCTAACTCTTCAGACAATCCCGGTGTGAGGATATAATATGTCTTCCTACGGTTCTGTGGGTGTATCCCCACTTGCTCCAATGGCCAATACCCCAGAGCATGAGCTGGCTACCTTGTTAAAGGATAACTATGATCAAACAATAACAGGTATACCCCTGTCAGATATCAACTTCGAGCAATGGTGGAGTGGGTATCGGGATGTTGCAGTTTATTTTCAAGATACTGGATCATTTAATGTGGGTAACAATTTGGGACACAGGATAGAAGACATTGACTCATACACTGATATCCATATCTTTGCAAGGTCTATCAAGTCAGATTATGCCAGCTCTGGCGAGAAGAAATGTTTTGATATTGAAAAGTGGATCAGAAAGGTAATACAGCAACATAATACAGATTTGATGGATAAAGGGATATTGTATATAAGATATGAAGATTCTAGAAGTCTACCCTATTTTATGGGAGATTCAACAAACTATGATGATATCGTTAACAGAAATGTGATAAGTGTTTTAATGAAAATTAGAAACATTGACAATTCGACATAAAATAGAATAGATAAAGCTTATAGCTTTCTCTTTTAATTAATAAAATATAGTTGGTAAAAGGTATTCTATGTAATGAATGTAAGTCACCTAATCAAGTAAGTTTTTATTCTCAATTTAACAAGTATCTTTGTTCTACACACTATAAACAAAATATCCAGAAAGGTAAACCACATAAACTATGTAAATGTGGTTGTGGTATTATGATACCAATTACGAATATGAATGGAGATCCTCGGGATTATAAAAAGGGACATTCATCAAAAGGAAAAAATAATCCTATGTGGAAAGGAGGTAAGATGTTAGATGTTGAGGAATATGTTTTAGTTAAGAAACCTGATCATCCTTTTGCTAATAATAATGGATATGTCCGAGAGCATAGATTGGTTATGGAAAATAAATTAGGTAGATATCTCACAAAGGAAGAGGTAGTACACCATATAAACGGCGTAAAAAATCAAAATAATATTGAAAATTTAATGTTGTATAGTAGTCACAAGATCCATATCGGTAATCACAGATTGGGTAAACACATTGATACTTCTGATAGAAGGTGTTTTAGATGTGGATCAAAAACAACTTATATTCAAAAACCAACTGGAAGTCAGAAAACGCCTAAACTAGTATGGTGTCACCTACCCTGGGATAAAGAAAACTGGTATTGTCAGAAGTGTTATTATAAATCAAATAGTAAATATAAAATTCAGAACATAATAGCTTAGTAGTTAGCTGTATAGATAATAATAATAGTTAGTGTATATATGAAATTTATAGCTCTGTGAAACTTTTTATCACGTTATTTAACAGTCCGTCTTTATCTCCGTATGTGAACTTTACCTTTTCTACATTCATTATTTGATAGAAAACAATATAGTCTTTTACAAAGTTCTGAGAAACATTTCTTATTTCTTCAAAGTTAGAACCATGTGCAATAAAATCCAATTGCATGTCTGTTTCTAATGGTTTTATAAATTGTGCCTTTACATTTAATTCAAGTTCATGAGTCATTTAGTACAAACATAATAAAAAAAATATCTTATATTACAACCAATTTTTTGGATAAGATAAAAAGGAAGGTTAGGCTTTTGGAGTAACGTCGTTATTATTATTTTCTCCTACTAATGATTCTGCTATTAGTTCTTCATCCTTCTTGATGTTGAATACCAGTTTGTCTTCTTCCCAGTCTGCTATTATTTTGTTTGCTTGTACTTTTTCTAGCTGTTGTTTTTGTTCTGTATTTGGAGAGGGTATTGCTAGGTTGAATCCTTTGTTTAATCCGGCTCCTATGAGTGCAGCGGATAAGAAAGCCATGACTAGAGTTACCTCTTCACCTGATGGTATTTGTGTGAGCACGGTCTGGTATAATGATCCTATTATAACGAATGACGTGATTCCCGAGACTAGTGCAGTGCCCAAAAACTTGTGGTCAAAAAAGATCTTGATATCAAACTCTTCGAATTCCAGTTTTGCTTTCCAGAATGGGATCATTGTTGTTACAAAGTTTCCTAGAAAGGCACCGAACAGTATTATTATTTGTTGTATGTTCTGATCGAATAACATATGTTGAGAGAAAGAAAAGCTGTATAGAGCTATAAGTATTA
>JAKDMR010000082.1 GCA_030452275.1 Candidatus Nitrosocosmicus sp.
AATAAGGACATCTTTACATATGATAGACAGAAATAAAGCTCTTTTGACTAATTGCACAAGAGATCTTTTCCTTTAGGATTTTAAATTTATACCACGGTAAAGGTGTTCAAATCCCGCACTTCGAACCTATAACGCGGGATTTGACTCGTGTGCCTAGGACGGTATGTATGAAGTGACAACAGATGACTATTCCCTACATACGCTAGAGAGCAAAACGGTCATCACTATTGCACCTACAGGGACACGTCTATAAGAAGACCTTTTATAGAAGCTAACGTAGCTTTACCCGGGATTTTGGAGCAATTCAAAAATGTTTGTGAGTAACAAAATACTAGACAAAGATAATGCTCAAAAAGCATGTATTAACTGTGGTCAAGTTTATTGTAAAAACAGAGCTAGATATGGTAAAGACCTTCATAGAATTATTTTTCCTACTTGTGGCAACTAAAATGAAACACTATAATCGGGGGCAAATTAGAAGACGAAGATAATACAAAATCATTAATAACAATAATGCAAGGTAATGACATAAATGAAATAGTAGTAATAATTCCAAGACTTTTGTAATCTCATAGTTTCAGAGGAAATTGCTTTTTGATATAGATTGTTTTAATGTTAGAATCATAATGAACAAAATACTATTCTTAAATCGGAATAAACTATTGTTTCATTATTAGGCTTAAACATAAGATATGAGAAACAAAATAAACTTTATTTTAATCAAAACTGAATTATTTGATTATGATAAATAAACATTCCCGGATTGGTTGTAGTCCTATAAATAGCATGTTCGATACACGACGTTATGGTTTATAATAATGAAATTAATAAAAATGAATCAGATATTATCAATTCTAGTGATCTTGACAAAAATTCTCAAGACAAAAACCTATTACCAAGCGATTCCACTTCTGTAATCCAGTCAAATCTTCCTTCTTTTAAAAAGATTTTGGTAACTTATGATGATAGTGGGAAATCAGACAAGGCAATAAACTATTCTATCTATGTATCCAATATTTCAGGAGCTGAAATTGTCATTCTACAGGTTCTAGGAAACATAGACAAATTGGAAAATTCTTCCTTGGATGTTTCAAATAAGAACAAGAATATTGAAGATAATACAACCGCTTCCTCTTCATCAACTAATGACTCAGATATAAAAAGTCAAAATTACTCGGTTAATGTGAAAGGTCAAATTATAGAGTCCATGGAGGACAAGATCAAGTCAATAGAAAACACCGGTTTTAATAATAAAGTATCCTATAAAATACGATCAGGATTTATAGTGGATGAAATTGTAAAGGAAACATTAGAATCAAAGTATGATTTACTTATCATATCGTCCTCACATATGGATTCTTGGATAAAATCATTGTTTAGCGAAACAAGAAAGATAATTAGCAATGTAGATATCCCCGTCTTATTGTTACACTAGGAAGAAATATGCAGATACAAGTCCATTGAGGAGACATTATTAAAGATGATAATTTTCAAAATTACACCAAACAAATACGACGAAATACTATATCTTGATTGATACTCCCTACTTTCATTTGTACCTCAGTAAATCTTTGTTTGATGATTGACCATTCCATATTTACTATTACCGTTTATTATACTGCAACAACAACCTATGGTATTCTAATAAACAATTGTTGATAGTATTCTAAATCAATAATATAATATTGATAAAATATTGCCAATTATTGTGATTACCACTTATCATACCTTTGTTGCTACTAACGCTAACTTTCAACGAATTTCTGTGCCTGGTCCTCATGAATCGGTAGATTAGCTTCATCCACTTTGATTGATTGTGTAGGACATACCGTAACACAGGCCATACACCATATACATGCTTTTTCCCTAATAGGGTCAGATTTATCCGTATAATCTTTCCTACCTTCTCTGTTATGATCATCGCCTATCCCTTCGCTTGTGGCATTTGTCATCTCTATTGCAGGGACATCTTGCTCTGATCTATACCATTGAAATACTTGAACAGGGCATGCTTCAATACAACCACCATCTGCGATGCAAGCATCCCAATCTACTGCTACAAAAGTTCCATGAATACCTAACGGAACATACTCTTCCCCTCTTGCTTTGTATGCTTCTTGGACTTCCTTATTTGTAGATGATTCCGCATCTGCTCTACCTGGCCCCCATATAAAATGAGAATATGAGCCGTCTGACGTTGAATGCTTACCCACCACATTATGATTTTTTGGAAACTCTGAATCTATTGGCATATCCTAATCTTTTGATCAAACTATTTAAGATACTGGTATTCAATTGCAAGCGTCTGTAAATCGAGATATCAAATCCTTTTAGATGTTTATCAACATAAATCATCTTCTAGTCTATGCATTGCTACCAATGGGCGTAGTTCGATTTGAGATTCGCGACAAAGCGCATACCTGTTTCTATATTTATCTTATTTTCAATTATTGGCTTATTGGCTTTCTTATTCTTCTTATCTTTGTTTTGTATCAAATAGATGTCATATACCAAAGAAGAAAACCCTGCCATTTCCAACAACTCCGATGCGGTAATAGTATCCCTATCCAGGACAATTACTTTATCATTTACATACACTTTATTCCCTCTTTCGACCTTACTTAATTCAATCATAATATGATTAGTAATGAATATAATTTATAAAACCAATATGTTTAATATTACCGATTTATATGCCAATCTTTTTAATAATGTTTCTAATTGAAATCAAATAGTCGTTCTCGGTTAGTTTGTGACCATCTGCATCGTTTATGTTCAAAGTAATTGAAATCGTTGAAAGCAAGACCTCTTTCATAACTTCCTTATCAGCACGCTTTGCTTCTTTGTTGAGATATTCATCAAGATCCTTTGAATAATTGCGGACAATGAAGAATTTGAAACTATCTTTTAGCTTGGAATAAGCCATACTTACTAGAGCAGACGTTTGAACCCCTTCTACTAGCTTTTCATTGAGATATGATTCTAAAGCCGGAAATACAGTCATAATGAAATTATCAATGCTTGCAAAGTTTTGTATTACAAATGGAGTTCTTAGAGTAATTTCACTGCTAGACATAATTATTATTTAATGAAACTGCGTTACAGATAACTATAATCAATTATTAACTAAAATCTGAGAATAATATGATGTAAGAGCCTTCTAAAATTATCGCGAGAGTTGATTATCACTATCATGAGAGGTTTAAAAATTCCTTTAAGAAATATTAGCCTTTGAAATGGCTAACGTCGATTCAGTAGTATTGTATAAAATTGTTTGAAATACATGTGGCATTCCCTCATACACATCTAATTTCACTGGAATACCTGCTCGATCCAATGCTTGATATAATCTAAAAGAGTCACTAAGCAAAATCTCTGGTAGGAATCTTGATTATTCCTAAATGAATATCAATAGGAATGACTTTAAATCATATCCATCAATTAGGTCTGGTTGAAATAGGAATTTTGGCATAGAAAAAGGTATTACCCATACTAGAATTTAATAATTGCAATATACTAAAGATGAGCCAAAATAATATGTATCATAGATGTAGAACTGCTCCATCAGAGGTTCGCTTTAGACTAAGACGAGAGGCATTTTTTGGTTGCTGTAAATGTGGAAATCCTCTAATCGAAAATGCTCATATAATTGAATACCCCATAACAAAACAGTTTCCAATAGAGGACATGCTTGCTTTGTGTCCCAATTGTCATACGGAGGCTGATTTGGGATATTATCCAAAATTCGTATTAAGAGATTTAAAGCAAAACCCATTCAACAAGAATAAACGTTATTTACAAAAGCGATTCGTAGTAACAGGTGAGAAGTTGATAATAAACACTGGATCATCCAGATTCATTAATACCGAGAGAATTTTTACGATTAATGATTTTGATTTGGTGTCCATAACTCGAAAAGAAGGATTGTATCTATCTTTAAACATTAACTTATTTGACAAATATAACCGACTCATAGCTCTCATCTATGATAACTTCTGGATTGTCGATAGAAGTTATCTTTGGGATGTGGAATATAAACCTCAACATCTAATTCTTAGAAAGAAATCCAGAGACATCGTGTTAGATATACAGATAAAAAATGAAGAAATATTCCTACGAGGTAATCTCTATTATAATGGATTCTTAATTCCCATCAAGCCACAAAATATGAGCATAGGAGGGGTGACGATTAGAAACTTCACGATTGAAAATGCCGGAGGAGGAATATCTATCCAGGTACCGCAATATCGTCCGAGAATCTATTGATTATTACGGTTTAAAAGGTTGCGAAGATGTATTATAAATCACAATGTACCTCCTAATGATTATTCTATTCGCCAGTTTTCATCCGACAAAGGAACTATTCCATTAAAAAGATGCCAAGATAACTTTATCACTAGTTGATAATAAGCAGAATAACTGAAACTTCGCGACTTAATCGCAAATCATTTAAAAACTAAATATAATAGGATTTTTAAATTCTCATTAAATTATAAAAATGGTTAAATACTCAACATGCCAGAAGGGGTTGAACTAATATGCTGTAATATGAGTTAACTTTCTCGTTCACCTCTTGTCGTCAGAATACGAAATATGGAAACGATATTTATTTTATTATTGGCCGCTCGTATTCTGTTCGTACATAAGGGCGAAGTGCGGGTAAATTCCTATAGTAAGGGATCGCGGGTTCAAATCCCGCACTTCGCACCTCTTTTGAGATTGATTTGAACCCGCTTGTCTACAAATTTGTCTACATGGTTTGTGTTTCCCCATTAATTTGTCTACATGGCAGGCTAATTGGTCTACATGCGCTCGTAATTTTGTCTACATTAAAAGCGAAAACTATAAGATCTTGGAGTATTAATATGAAAATGCTCCCCGGATGGACATTTCCGATTCACACCAATATCTTGCAGCTAAACAAAATTCAGCTAAAAATAGTGAATGGTATACACTTTCATCTCGTATAAAGAAGTCAAAATTAGCTATCGTTAATCTAAAATTGGAACAGAATGGCTTCAATACTTTTGGAGAATTCGTAAATGCGTGGATTGAAGGAAGGTATCCCACCTACCAAAAGGATGAGCAGGTAGAAAAGCTGCTAGTTCGAATAAGGGAAAAAGGTATAACCGATCCATTAACAGGAGAATTTAATCCCACATTCTATCGGAACTTTGACTCCAAAGATATGTTAAAGGATCTATTACCCAAATATGTTTACAAGAAACATGCAAAGGACTTAGTAAGATATTGCGAACGTTATCTGGAAATCTTCTTTACTAAACCACAGTTAATCCAATCTGAGTCAGGCCATAAGAGGGCTTGGATCTGCTATGCAATGAGAAAGTTTGGAATGTACTACGATAGAAAGATGCATAATCCCGAACTTAAAATCCTGATAGAAGAATTAATCAAACGTTATGAACTAAACAAGAATATGCGAATTCATGACAGAGTATGGTTAGTAGACGAAGGTTATATCGATAAAATGTTACGCAAAGCATTGGAGATTGATGGAGATATTGGTATAATCGTCAAGTTTGCTTTCTTTTCTGGCTTGAGGGGCGAAGAAATAACTTATGCTCATGAAACCGCGATTTGTGATTCTTTAAAGGGATGTAATTGCGATAGGTTACATATTACCCATAAAATGAATGATGTTAGTGTTATAGTCCTCAACAGGATAGTGGGTCAAAAACACTCATACTTTACAATTATCCCCACTCTGCTTTGGAATGAATTTAGATGTCTTGATAAGGTAACAAAGGAGGAAAGAAATATCGCTCACATGATGATAAAGAGTCATACGAGAGGTAAGGCAACTTTAATGGATCTTAGAAAGTTTCACTATACCATATTGTGCCGCTCCGAAATGGGTGAAGTCGGAGCGGAAGTCTTAGCGGGTCATGCAAAGTCCATTTCTGCAAAACATTACCTTATTCACGAACTCGATAAAATGAGTAATCAGTATACTAAATGCATGTTAGAACCCTACTTCAAGTAATTGTGAATCACTACTATAGGCCCGACACACATGAAATAATTACAAAGAGGATAAGACCAGATTTAGAATGATGTATCAGATCAGATCTTGTTAACTTTAAAGTCTGATTATCTTATTTGATTGCTGTCAACCCGTCCTATTCAAGAAAAAGTTTATCGAAATTGTTCCTCTGGGTATGAATCGCCTGCAGTCACATTTGTCTATTCTACAACTCGTATCTGTTGCTGCGAATGCTCTACTATGCAGTCTAAAAATGTGGTTACAGTTACATCGAATCTGAGATTGTATTTTTTGCTTGATTTCTATTTTATTCATATATATAGTGATGCTTGGAAACCGTATAAAAATAATAGCTAGGGTAGTGACAATGCTCGAATTATCCTAAATGATACCTAGTCATCATCTTGATAGATCTTCTTTCCCATAGAGTAAAAGCCCTTTAGAATTCTTTACCCTTGTGCTTTTTGTATAAATCTCCAACGTAAACCTCTTCTATGTCTACCATTGTATTTTATATCATTTTAACAAACGCGTCCATCCACTTTTACCGATTGAATCATGTCATCGACTATAGAACTGTATTTATCATAATAATCAAGACCAACGGTGTTATATCGAATTACATATAAAGTGTTCTCCGAAGGGATGTATACTTCCTTGTCCTTCCATATGTCCCCCTTCGAAGTCATATATTCATACACTATCTCATGAGCTGGAGTACCTGGAATATCAATTCTATTTGATTGAATTATAGTGTCGCCCATATCTGGTGCATGATAAAATTCCATAAACTCCGCAATTCCCTCAATGGATTTGTCTGGATAGATGGAAATACCTTGAGCCTCTAAAGCAACAGTATTTTTAAAACCGTCCGGCGTATTGGGTTTAATTTCAGCCATATCGAACAAGTTACCGAACTTCATGTTTGATTCTTCTACAACCCAGTTATCTGGATAGTTGATAGACAGTCCACACATTGCATTCGAATAAGTTTTACTTAATGATGGATTCTGAGCATATGCGAGAGTGGTCGCAGAACCAAATAACATTATAATCAAAATGGGAATAATACTTATCGGCTGAAGTTTAATTACTTTCATCATGATGATAAAACAGACTTATTTCTTAAGGTTTCTTAGTGGATTGAAAAGGAAACTGATTGAATTTCAGAATAATATAGTCGTCTTCTAAAATTATCCGCTACAACCATTACTTTGAGCCCAATTTAGAATAGAAAACTCACTTCGCTCGCAATACTCTTCGAAGATTTGAGCATAGCCGTTTTCAATTAACCTTTGATTTAGCAACAACTTTTCATCTCCACAATAAACAAACCCAATCATTCTGCCATAACTACCTGCTTTCTGTCCATCATCTTCGTCTACTAAAACCTTTGTCCCAACACCGCAATCTGAGTTGACAAAATCTTTTGCCTCTTGATAACCTTGTTCACCTTGTTCTGGAGTATTGACTAATGAGAGCCTAATTCTAATTTCTCCATCAACATCAACTGTGTCTCCGTCGACTACCTTAGAAATGGTCCCTGTGAAACAATTAGCGTTTCCAGAGCATCTATCGAAAGATGATATTGAATTCCCATTAGTCGAGGTAGTTTCGGCAAATCTGTTACTATTCTCATTTTTGTTATTATCAGATTTATCATCATCACTTTCTCCCTTGCTACTACTCTTATCATCATCATCTGACGAGCTTCCTGAACTATCTTCGTCATCGTCATTACCAGGACATTCGGAATCATATCCTAAGTCAAGTGTCATAGTTTCTGTCGTTATTCCACGTTCCAAATCTATTTT
>JAKDMR010000593.1 GCA_030452275.1 Candidatus Nitrosocosmicus sp.
AGTAAAGTACCTGCTAAGGAATGATTAGCGAACTTATGTTGCTAAGTATATACACGTTTTGCTTTGAAGAAGCAATTAATGAATTAGAGCACAAAAGTGCAAATGCTTCCAAATTATAGAAATTTTAAATGTTACCTATCATTTGATATTTTTGAATACTGATTAATCCGCTCCCGATTGGATATCAAATTATAGTCAAATTTTATACGGATCAGGTGGGTTTAGAAATAAATATATATTGCGAGTTTAATTTCGTTTTTAAAATGGTTTTTAATGCATTGGCGTTGTTAGGACCACTAATTGGACAGCGCTCTTTTTTTGCTACTTTGGAGAAGATAAAATTATGTAATCCTTGGCTTAATCCTCAGTTAAACTAAATTACTCTAATGCTGAATGTTAAATACTATTCTACATTAAAGTCATAAATGAGAAATTCAAATATCAAACTACAACTGCATAACAACCATCATCATAAATTATCCACAAAATTGGTTCTAATAATTATTGTTTCAGGATTTTTGGGGGTTTCATCTTTGGATTTGACCTATAATAATATAACCGCACAGACTCTTCAGGAAAAATGTACTCCTGATATGGGAACAAACATATCAAAGTCTAACTGTTTCTCAAATACCTCTACTAATCCTGTATACAATGTTCAAAATACCGACAATGTTAGACCACCATCTGAAAATACACCATCCATCACCAATAATTCAAACTCATCTATGAATACATCGACAAAATAGTGTATCCTATGGAGCATCAATCCAGCGGTAGCTCTCTTGCCACAATTATAATTGAATATCATGAGGTATTGATAACTCATGTTGAAAAACCAGTGACGGAGGAAGCACTTTTACACACTATATACTTATCCTTGATTTCAATAATGTCGAATATTATTTTGGTAAGTTATGGAATTTTAGGCAACATTATATTTATCTAATGATAAGGTTTATAGTAACTATTGCCGTCGAGGTTATAAACTAAGTAAATTTATGATATTATGAATATTTGATCAAAATTATTCCCTAACACAACCTGATTTGCTCAAATACTGGAGCTGTTTCTACGGTCATTTCACTTATGAAGAATTCTCCAGTCTTATTATATCTCAATCGGTATCATAATTTTCTCAGAGATTTATTTAAACGACAAGAATATCCTATCCATGGCGATTTCCACTACATGATGCTTAATGGATCTCTGAAATTTGTTTATATGGAGAGCTTAGCAAGAATGCCCGACCAGTCTATATCTGCGTTAGTCGCAAAATCCAGACAAAATGAATGAGATAACAAAAAGAAGCTAGGTACGTATCATTGATTTACCAAAGAAGGTTTCTAATCACTTTATGTTAAGTAATAAGATCCGTTGTTATTATTCTTCCTCTTCTAACTTGTCTCTTATTTCTTCCTCTTCTTGTTTATGCTCTTCTTTTAATTCATCTACATCTTGATCCATTTCCATACTAGTTTTATAACCAACATAATCCTGTTAAGTCTTTCATTAGGCTATCTAATTTAAGCACTATTGCTGAATGGATTGAATAAATTTCTTTACGTAATTAGGATAAAAATTATTGTTTGCATCTGTTGTATAGAAATTAGTCTTGTTCTTGTCATCCCAGAGATTGTAAGGGTAACCGATTGCGATTGCCTATTGAGATTTTTATTTATTTTACATTGATTGGTAGTAAAATTTCAGGAATCAACTCATTAAATTACCAAAAGAGTTGCTCTCCACCGTAAAACAGATGAATTTATTATCGATCCTTTATTGAATTCAAGGATTTTGAGTGTTAAGATTGTATATGATCTATGAATCATTTATTCGGCATTAGTTGATTCTTGATTTCAAAGAGCAAACTGTTATGCAATAATCTTATATATGATTTTACCATAACGATTTTTGATACAAGTTATAT
>JAKDMR010000594.1 GCA_030452275.1 Candidatus Nitrosocosmicus sp.
CATACGCTAGACAGAAATAAAGCTCTTTTGACTAATTACGCAAGAGATCTACTAATTATTATAGCTATATTTCATAAACGAATGATTATGATTTAGAAAATCAAACGCCATATGCATCCTTGTCACCAAATTCAGTAAATTGTATCCTTTCAGGAGTTCTCATTTATTCTAAAGTAGTGAATACCTTATCGTTTATTAAAAATTATTTACTGAAGTCAGTAACGTCAATTTTAAACCTATCAACAACTTATAAATACATCGGATGCTCCTTATATCAGATGTCATCGCTTTTCTTACATAAGAGGAAATTAGAGGATAATCGACAAGAGCGAATTTATAGCAATAGATTGCATTTTAGAAAATTAAGGTATTTCTTAATATGCCAGAATTGCTTTTGGATGGCGTCAACTTTGTCAGTTTCACGATATGATCACGACGCATATTTAAAAAAATGCCCTGTTTGCAATGATAGAATTAATATGTTTATGATTGACAATAGATATTATTCTAGATAAGGCAATTGATTACAATGACAAAAAGATTTTTGTAACCAGAATACAGGATTGGTGATTCTTTGGAAATTCCGGATCTATTGGCATATTTACCTACTTTTAACACTACTTATAACGTACTGTAATCCAATATTAGTTAGGAAGTACTAAGCAATTAACTAAATCGGATAACTTTTATAAAAGTTGGATGAATTAATTCGAGTTGTCTTTTTGAATCTATTGACTCTAGGCTCTCTGCTATAGTGTGACATTGATCACTTATCAATACAAATGGAAATGGCAAGAAAAGATGTTATTCTTTACTAAAGCCTTCTTTGTGTATCCAATAGTAAGAAACCTTATCAGCTCCGATCCAAAAGGTTTCAGTTCCAGCATCAATTATTATTTCTTTTGAATTATCATCAAATCTTACGTTATGTTTGTGCAGTTCAATGCTTTCATTATTGTCCAATCTTATCATTACTTCTCCATTTTGGTCTAAGCAATTTTTTATATTTTCATAATTTACCATCTATTAATAAGAGTGTCTTCCTTTTTAAACCTTGTTACTATCTAATTAGAATTGTCATTTATTGACAAATAAGAGAGTTTGGAAATCTGATGGATAGTTTTTTTGTCTCCTGTTTACTATACAATCAGATAGGTGATAGGAATTCTTTACCCGATACGTGTGTGATCACAAAGTGATTATATTATGTTTCAGTTTTATTTTCTATATGACTTTGTATTGCATTTCTTAATGTATCAGTAACAATATGAATAATCCGAGGATCATCGACTTTCGGTATTATATAATCTGATTTTAACTGTTTATTATCGAGCATATTTGCTATGGCTGTAGCAATGGCTACCTGCATACCTTGACTTAGAGTATTGATTCGAAGATCCAAAAGAGCGCGCAGTATTGATGGGAAAACTACCGCATTGTTTATCTGATTTGCAAAGTCTGATCTCCCAGTAGCAACAATTCTAGCACCTGCTTCTAAAGCATCAGGAGGTAGAATTTCAGGATTAGGATTACTTAAACCAAAAACAATTGGGTCCAGATTCATTGTTTGTATTATATCTCTATTTATCAATTTACCCTTCCCAGACACCCCTATGAATACGTCTGCCCCTTTTATAACCTCAATAAGACTTCCACTTAATTCCTTAGGATTCGATTTCTCTGATATCTCTCTTTTATATGGATTTTTCATGCCAGCAGTCCGATTTTTATATAATGCTCCAATACTGTCAGTTACGACAATATCCCTGCATCCTGCTTCTATCAGTATTCTGAATATTCCATATCCAGCTGATCCTGCTCCTGCAATTACGACTCTTATTTTGTCTATTTTCTTTTGTACCAATTTAAGTGCATTCGCTCTTATTGACAATGTTTCAGCCAAGATTAAAGTAAGATAACACGAATTA
>JAKDMR010000595.1 GCA_030452275.1 Candidatus Nitrosocosmicus sp.
TAGGTTGACCGTTAATTTCTTCTTTTATTCTCTTTAATGTTTGTTTTAGAATATAATCTAATTTTCTAATAGGATACTTACAAGTAGAACATAATGATAAATCTAGATCTATGAAAACAAAACTTGGATAAAGATTCATTCTTTCATCTTCATGATGTGCTGGATATCCATTGATTCTACTATCTATAAAATTGGAGTGTCTAAAGTAATTCATCATCTCAGCCTGATTATCAACAAAAACCTGACCTTTTGTTTCATATGTCATAATAGACCTTGGAAATAGAAACTCTTGTCCACTAAAATGAGATAGAATAAAACTAATGTTGTATTCAGTCATGGTTTATCAGTTTTCAATTATTGTTATTATGTTTTAAAGAAGATAGGATAACTAATCACGGTTAGATAGATCGCTATCAATTGATCCAAATTTTTCATAGTCTTTAATAAATTCGGTCGGTTGTCTTTCAGAGCCTTCACTGCCTTCACTACCTTCACTACCTTCACTACTATCACAATTCGTCTTAAGAGAACATCTAAGGACGGGCATATTGCTAGAATAGCTTTCCAAGATATGCCTTAGTTTCTCCATATCCTTAAAAATGATTTTGTATCCTTTGTTTGTGCGTTTTGGTCTTCCACCGAATATTTGACATCTGTTGCTCAATTGGTTGCGATATAAAGTAAATCCATAATCTATAAGGTGTATTTCATTCTCTGTTACCTCTTCATTAGTTACAGTATTTTTGATAGCATTCCATAGATCCGAAACAAAGATCTCTCCATGTGATCCACTATTTCTCAACGTTTCGAGTATCAAAAAAAGTAGTATGGAATCAAAAGAGTCTTTTTTATGTTCATAACGTGCATTCAATAGCTTTTGAAAAGAATCTTCGACTTCGGATTGTACTTCAGATCCATAAAATAGTGTCACACATTCACATAATTCTTGATCTCGATTAGTCAACCCCGTTTCTACTTCAGGGCGTTTTCCATATGCAATAATTAGTCTGTATGCAAATAACATTGATCTAATATTTTCTATCTCATCTTTGAGTCTGCTTAGTTTATGATTTCCGAACTTTCCTTGATTTACTAGGACGTCTTTTATCCTTGCTTGAGGAGCTCCAAGTAAACAGGTAATTGGAAATGTTCTGTCAAGTAACCCTTTGGCTTTGAATGCCGAGGGTAGTCTTTCAGCTAGAAATATTTTTAATGAATATGTATTGAAAAATTCCTGATCATATGGATTGGCATTTGAATTAATCTTCGGCACTTTACCTCCAATGGTATATCCGGTCTTAAGAGTATTCATTATGTCTTTGTTATTATCAAGCTGATCGGCTTCATCCAGAATCAAGGTACACTGTGCCGATTGAACTTTTCCAAGCAATCTAAAAACGTTTGGTGCTGATGGATTGGTCATCTTAACGCCACGATAGCTAATTTGTTCGAAAATGTCTCCAATTACACTTTTGCCAACATTGTTATCGCCAGTAAAAAAAAGATAATGGGTTGTTGGAAACCTATCCTGAAAATAGGAGAAAATTATATCAACAGTTATTATGTTTATAATATATGGTTCTTGGTCAACATATTTTGTTACTATTCGTTTGACTAGATAATATAGATCGCTGATTTTGATATCTTTGACTTTATTGAAGAATTCAATAAAGTGATCTTTGTTTCCAAAGCTATAGGGTTTTGCAGGACTGTCTTCCAAATCGTATGGAAGCAATACTCGGGTATTTTCTTCAATCTTGTCCGTAAAGAATATCTCACCATTTTCTAGAGAAATGAATTCCGGAAAACCGTTTAGAACTATCGATTCATATAGCTTTTGCTCGTATTCCGAATAATATTTAAAAATTTTTGACTGTCTCTTATTCAGACCTTCTTTCATCCTCTGATTTTCGTTATTCTGATTTTGA
>JAKDMR010000596.1 GCA_030452275.1 Candidatus Nitrosocosmicus sp.
TTTACATACACTAGACAGAAATAAAGCTCTTTTGACTAATTGCGCAAGAGATCTTCTAATTAGATAGAGTCAAATTTTAGCAGTCCGGAGATTTCAGACATGATCTTTGCAGGGATCAAACCTTAGATTAAATCATACAAAAATTAGAAAGTTTCATTTGCATCTTATAAAAAATATTTCCTCACAATTTTACAGATATTATATATTTATATAATCTTATAGATCACCGTTTATGATGCAACTGTCGATAAAATGTAGTATCGGAATTTTGGGTTTGATATTGATAACATTTGGCATATTATTTAGTCAGATTCCAACAAAATCCATGGCACAAGAACAAGATCACAGTGAAATGATAACCGCACTAAGAGACGCAGAGGATCGCATGATGAATGAAACATTGTCATTGCCAATTAGTGGTCCATGGAAGGCGTTATCAGGAACATTATCTTCGTCTACAGAAATACACACAGACATTAATGATACTAAACATGAAATAATAGTAGTTCTTCCTGATACTGGCAAGCTTTATGAAGGAATTTTAGCCTATTCTGCAACGACTGATGTTCAACCAGGATCGTTTATTGGTCCTGTCAACTTAACAAGTGATAAGAAAGGACAGTTAATCGCTTCTATGGATGGTGGCAATCTATGGTATGCGGTTTCAACAAAAGAATCCGATCAAAAGATAGGGACTTGGCAATTTGCAGCAAATGCTATTGCAGTTCACACAGATTCTGAAACTCCATTCACAGGAAACTACACCGTAATTTATAGAGAATTAGAACCAACTGAAGGTAATAATAAGATTGAAACTACTACCTCAGTTCCCTTTGAAGGAATACAAAACAATACAGGACAAATTGTCCCAATTATACCAGCATCATCAGAAAATCATACAGGGACTTTGTCGTTTAGCGCATCTGAAAATATACAATTTTTGACATTCCATGGACCTTTGAAGCAGACCGACGAATTGGACAAGAAAAATATTTGGAGTCCAGATGGCGGCGAAACAAAGTATGAGATAACAGTGGCCGATTTAGGAAATAAAGGCGGACTACTTTCTCCTGGTAAAATGGGAACATTTACTTTTGGTGGAAATGGATTATCTATTTATTCTCCAAGTGAAAAACCATTTACTGTAAGTTATGGACTGGTAGTCCACTAACATTTTTGTTAATTGATTGTCCGGTAGCGAGATTCTATAGTGGAACATCTGGAACATTAAGATATATGTATTATGACAAAAATAAAATTTTCATAGCCATGTATATTATCAAGTTCCAAATGTTCCACATAAAATTCAATATGAAAGTCGGTTCATGTTTTTATCAAGAAATTTCTATTGTTACTCTTTTTCTTTTAATACTGAATAAATATTATAATCGCGCGTAGCCCTTACACTTTAGATAAATCCATCTTCAACATGATTTCTTGAAATTTGTTTTCAATTTCTGTCTTCATTTGTTTCATATCATTTTGATATCTCTCTTCTACATTCTTGATTCTTTCCTCATCTTTTCTTTTTTGCTCCTTTAAAGTATCCATGTATGAATCAAAAGATAAAACCATTCTACATTTGATACAGAATTTGTTATCTATTTTATTGGGTTCGTTACAATTTGAAAAACACTTGGATCTCCATGCGTCCGAAACATCCGTATCTTCTTTTCTTAAAACTCCTCTTTTTTGTAACAGAACTTTGGATGATTCTCCACTTAAATGAATATAGATTTGGGTCATCTTACTCGACATTGTCCATCCCGCATGGTCTTTGAGAATTGACTCGGATAAGATCATACTTTTTTCAGTTAACGCGCTACGACGGTATACATATAGATTCCAAGGTTTGATTAACATATTTTTAATCACTAAGTTAAGTCTCCAAGCCTTCGTCAACATTCACTACATTCATCCTCTGTAA
>JAKDMR010000597.1 GCA_030452275.1 Candidatus Nitrosocosmicus sp.
TACTATATATTAAATATTTTAATGGATAATTACATTTGCAAGCGTTGATACTTGAAACACCTGCTTAGAAATGCGGTGGCTGACTAGACTAACATTCTACCGCAGCTACCGCATTTCTAATTGAATTGACGGCACTTTTCCATCATCTGTTGTAACAATCAATAATACATATTTCATGTTACCGTCAATTTTGATACCATTTAAGATAGATTAAGTTGTTAAAAATCACGTGGACCATGATAATCCTTTGGATATGCTTCGTTATTAATCGATTCTATAGATTCTCCTGATGGTAAGGGACTATCTTTGCTGACCTCATATTTTACCAACTGAGGATAATCGATTATTAAAATTACATTCATACCAACTTGATATATCTCAGATTTTGGTATATCAAACCTCTTGTTATTTTCTCCAAAGACTACAATCTTATCATTAGTTTCCTTCATTACGTGTCCCACATGATCCTCGTTTTTTGCTCTAACTCCTTTATTGAAAAGGGAATTTGGGTATCTCCATAAGTTCCTAAGTCTACCTGTATGTCATTGGACTCCCAAGGGTCTTTTCTTCCTGATGGTAATGGGCTGTCCCTAGATTTAGCTTACTTTTATAAATCAGAATAATTTAATCCTATTAACACATTACCTCCAACCTGTTGTATTTTCTCAATAGGGATATCATATCTTTCATTTCCTTTACCAAACACAATAATTTTATCCGGAGTTTCTCTTACAACAAATCCCAAGTCAGAATTATCAAGCGATTTTACGCCCCCCTATTGAAATACTTTCCAGATGTCATATATTACATTAGCAATTTCAGGTATTTATTTAAATCATAATTTTTGCAAATATTTTTGCATTTGATGACATTTTTTTCAAAAGTAGGTTTGTGATAATTTCATTATAAGCATTGTTCCAAATCTGCTCCAAATCTGAACTTTCTCTTTTTAAATTATGTTTTGAATTCGGCACTACCAAATAGGACTGAAAATGCTTTACACCATA
Organism: Candidatus Nitrosocosmicus sp.; assembly: GCA_030452275.1. Classification (GTDB taxonomy): domain Archaea; phylum Thermoproteota; class Nitrososphaeria; order Nitrososphaerales; family Nitrososphaeraceae; genus Nitrosocosmicus. Next base: position 1,008 of record JAKDMR010000597.1, read on the forward strand.
TTAGGACAGTATTATATTTCGATAAATCGGTACCAGAAGGTATATTGTAATTTTGATTTCCGTTATTAGCTTTCAAATTCCCAAGATTAACAAAGTCAGAAGCGCCTTTATCTGTCGACAGGTAAACATACAGGTCAGGTCCATTTGTGACTTTTAGATTTTCTAACCTTAATATGCTGTCGTTGTTGGATATAGGTATTATCTTTGCCATACCTTCTGCATTATGAATGCCATTATTAACCCCTACAAATGTTGCTGTTCCTACCAATTGATTTGAATCCGTATTTAGAGTGAGATTCATGAATTCATCTAATGTACTATTATTTCCCGATTCCGCAAACTGAACCAACATTTTGTTCTTTTGCTCATTTGTCATATTTCTTGCGATTTCGATTCTTTGCTCCTCGGTCATTTTGCTGAACTCTTCAAACGCGACAGGAGCATTAATAGCAAGAGGAAGAGGTTCATTTATTTCTGTTGATATGAATATAGGTGAAACTAAATAGACTATTACTATGATGACCACTATGCTTATAGCTGAGTAAATGATTTTCTTTACACCGTCTTTGTTCAAACATTAGTTAATATTGAAAGTTCCAATTAAAGATTGCATAAAACTCCGATCCCCTATCTATGAGATCTGATTATTGGGGAAAGAATGGTAATCTTGAGGAAACTCATATCACTAATAGGTACTAGAATATCGCATTCCTAAGGATAAAACTAAATTTGAACAACGTGGAGAAAAGACACATTACTAGATTATACAGAAACTGACCCGAACTGAAATATCCGCGCCCTATATGCTAATCATGCCTAAGGTTCTTGATGCTCACAAAATGGGTTCAGTTAGCGAAGATATGCTTAACAGTCATGTAAACTGACACATGCTTTCTTTCTGTAAACTGATTGTGCTTGC
>JAKDMR010000598.1 GCA_030452275.1 Candidatus Nitrosocosmicus sp.
GATAGTATCTGTTTCAACTAAAATATGATACTCTATAAGACCAGCTTTATTTGTTAGGAATTATGTCCCAGCCTCAGTTAGATAATGATTTAAAATGGAAAAAGGGTTAGTCTGTTCTAATTATGCAAGAAATCTAATTAATAAATCAATTGTATTAAAGGTGGACCTAAGAGGATAAGTAATACTAGTCTTAATAAATCCGACATCATTCCTGTTTTGAACATATTTAGTATGCTTATCGCTTTTGAAGAATACACTATCGCCATAGGAGGAGTTGCAGATGGGATAGCACTTGATATGGATGCACCTAAAGCAGCTGCTATAATTGGAGGAATGGGATTAATACCTGCTCCTATTGCAAGGGATGCAGCTATTGGACATGCGATGACCGCAGAAGCTGTATTAGATGCTGCGTAAGACAATATAAAACCAAGTATAGCACTTAATGCAAAAAGGCTTAATTCTGTAAGATGACTACCAGCTATAATTGAAATTTCATTACTAATTATGGACGCTAGACCGCTATTTTCTATCCCTAACCCAAGAACAAGACCTCCCCCAAATAAGAATATGATATTCCAGTCAATTGCTTTTAGCATCTCTTCCCAAGTTAAAATAGGACGGATTACACTTGCTTTGGTTTGTTTTATCTTTTCTTCGTCCTTTATCCCAGAAATTTCTTTTTTCAGCCTTTCACCTTCATTCAAATTACTGTATTTAAGTTTCACAAGACCTATACTCAATATTATCAATAAAGCGGGTATTGAAATTGGAATGCTATTTGCAATTTTGCCTATTAGTAAAGAAATATTGTCAATACTTTCACTTGTGTCAGAACTTGAAGGATAAAAAGATCTCAATACTGAGGGAACAACCCACAGTATCAGGGCTGAAAAAAGGATAACTAATACAGCTTTTTCTTCTCTCGTAATTTTACCTAGCCCTTTGAGTTTTTCTTTAAATTGAGAAGTGGAGGAAGAAATGGATTTGAATTCTGGTTTAATAAACAAAAAAATAATGTTCCATGAAATGAGTAAACCTAAGATTGCATGGGGTGCTCCCACTATGAACCAATCTGTAAAAGAGATTGACTCTCCTGGAACAAAGTCCTCTACTGTTGATTTGGCAATAAGGTTAGGAGCAGTACTTATTAAAAGTAACATTGCACCCGCAGTTGCTGCCTGTCCAAGTGAAAGAAAACTGGCTTCCTCATAATTACTTTTTTTATGGGTTTTTTCATTCATAGAATGATTCTTCCTATTTATGCCTTTACTAGAATTAGGATTAAGAGATTGATTCCTATCTTTATTAGAGTTTTCAGAATTAAATGGCACATGAGATACCTTCAAGAATGCCATAACTAGAGGAAATACTATCGTTGTCGATGCAGTTATCGAACCGGTCATTGAGAGAACAAATACTGGAAGACATGCAACAAAAAATATAGCAATTTTTGGATTGTTACCTTTATATAGTGTTCCAAGTTTGTATGCTATTCTTTCATCCAGTCGACTTTTCTTAAAAGCGGCTGCAAGAATAAAACCAGAAATGAATATCCAAATAATAGGATCTGAGAATTTTGACAATGCTTGTTCTGGAGTCAGTATACCAAATAGAATGAATATAAAAGGTGCTAAAAGTCCTGTAAATCCCATCGGAACACATTCTGTAACCCACCAAACAAGCATCCATGCCATTGTCGCTAATGCTATAAATGGGGCGGCAGTTGTAAACAACGTCACAGAATCGTGACCTTGATTGTTCTCAAATAATTGTGATTGGAGGAATAAAGAAGATAATAGAATAATAAAAAAAGACAATGGTCCAGAAATTAAACCGATAGTTGATTTTTTAGAACTAAACGTGTTTCTTATTGCATTGCAATTCAACTTTTTATATAATATATTTAAAACTATATAAGAC
>JAKDMR010000599.1 GCA_030452275.1 Candidatus Nitrosocosmicus sp.
TCATTTAAAATAAGTACAAGATTTTGATTGATATTTTAGGAATAAAAGTAAATTTCCAATAATCACGACAACAGTTTAATTATTAAAACTTCCGAAAAGGTTAAAACTCAATATATATAAGGGATATCGGATTGAAATTGCCATTAATTGTCACTACAAGCGTAATTAACAAAAAAACGTACTTAATGACGTTTATTGTTTGGGCAATAATAATAACCGATGTCATCTTTGGCACCTTTTTTGACGTTTTAGGGAAGCCTCTCACTTCTTCTTTTGATGTAATATTGTTTGTGATAATGAGCATCGTTGTATTTTTTGCATGTTTGTACGCCCTTAGAGATTATATGGTTGCATTGCGAAAAAACTTTGAAGCTCCTTCGTTTTTTAATAGGCTATACAAGGCAACTCCAATTTTTATTTATGCTCTTTTAGTCATCTTTGGAATCATAATTGTTGAAATGGTGTTATTTTCACAATATAGTACTTACCTGCTAATTCTACTTCTCCTAATAAGTACAGTATCCATCTTGTTCTTTGGTTTTCGCACATACAAATTCTTATCATGGTTCAGTTTGAGTGTCAAAAAACGACATAATTTCATGATATTGGCATTTGGTATATCATCGATGCTCCTTTGTATCAGCACTATAGTTGCTATCACGCTTGATATAAAACAATTAGTCGTTTCAAGACCGCCCACGATAGATTCAGATTTCCCAGCTAGTAATTCCATGGCAAGCAGACACTTAACTAGTATAGAACTTATTATCCACCTCTATGGGTTTCTTGTCCCTCAAGTTACTGCAATTGCTATCGCAGAAACAGTTGCTGTTGCATTTTTCCTTCGTTACTTTAAGGATCGAATAGGAAAAAAAATATTTTGGATACTTATAATTTTACCCCCTACACTTTTTTTAACTGGTGTATTTGGTCCTCAATTTTTAAAGTCAACCGGAAGTGAATTTGTATATATGGAGTCGAGGTTTCTTATTTTTAGGGTAATAGGTACCATAGGATGGATTGCAGCTGATTTTGTAATAGCTTATGCATATATTTTAGTAGCGAAAACTCTTAGACGACAGATTTCCCATTCTCCTATTATTAACTATTTAATTATAGCAGCATTAGCAACCATTTTAATTTCTCCAACGACCAATAACTGGATAACAAACAATTCTTTTCCACCCTTTGGAGCAATCCAACGTGCTTTTATTGTGTTTGCAGCTTTTCTTTTTACCATAGGAATATACGCTGTCGCGTTGTCAGTGGCTCAAGATGCAGAATTGCGTCATTTAGTCAGAAAATATGTAAAGGAGTATAATCTGCTATATACTTTAAGCAATGCAGAGGAGAATGCAGAGATTATACGAAATCTTGTAAAATTAATCCATCAACATGCAGGAATTTTGGAAAAAAAAACACAAGTAGCATCTACAATGTTAGATGATAAGGAAATTAGACGATATTTAGAAATAGTAATTGAGGAGACTACAGTAATGAAAGGGAACAGTGGAAAAAAGGGATGATAGAAAAGTCGGTATGTAGCTTTAAGCTCAGTATATTATTCTGGATCCAACGAGGGATTTGATCATAATCCAAAAGAAGTGGGAATTTGAATTATGATAGTATTATTTTGGGTAGCTCAATTGCAAGATTTAATAAGAAAGCCTTCATAATTAACAAAATACCTTATTACTTTAACGATTTTAAATGGGGAACTAATTGAGGCTGGGTCATAATTCCTAACAAATATAGCTGGTCTTATAGCGTATCATATTTTAGTTGAAACAGATATCTTCCATAAGACTGGCCAGTTATAGTTCTTCATCCATTCTAATTAGTATTTTGTATTTTATTGGGTTGATTGGTTGGTCATCAAATTGTATCAACCGTCGTCATAAAAGAGGTAGACCTTACGTGTAC
>JAKDMR010000600.1 GCA_030452275.1 Candidatus Nitrosocosmicus sp.
GTAGTAATACAGACTTTCTCTTCTCCATTCTTATAAGTATGGTTTACCATATATGGAATAACTCCGTTATCAAGACAGAATTCTAATCTATCAGTAAACTCTGAATTCGTAACCACATAGCCTGTGCTTGTTTGATTTGAAGTTAGAGTGTTAGAGAAATTTCTAATGTATTTGTTATAGTGCTCATTTGTCTCATTTATTAAAAAGGCTCTAAATTCGATAGTTGTATTATCTTTATTTTCTTCTAGTGTGTTATTTTCTATCATGTCCTCTATCCAGGCAGGTGGGTTTTTTCTGACAGCGCTGTAAAATGAAACAAGTATATCTTTAGCTATTACCCCCCATTCAAGATCTCCGTTTAGTAAACCCGGCTTTTCTTTTATGTAAGAATAAGCAAAGTCACCCAAAATTCCAAATTTATCCATTTGTGGGTCCAACCACTTTTCAAAAACCTTTGCTTCTTCCCTCGTTTTAGATGAGAATTTATCAAAATAAAGAGAAATAATTCTTCGCATAAAGCCCGAATCATCAGGGGGTGGGCTACGATTACTTGTTAAAATGAGAGGGCTTAATGCCGAAATGGATGTATAATTACGGTAGTTTACCATTATGCCTCTTACGTCCTGATTTTCAACTGCACTCTTTATCATTTCAATCAGATTGAGATTTTTTGGTTCTGTCAAAACTCCTACTTCATTGACTAATCGAGGATAGGTATCCATACTTAGGACATGTCCCAATCTAGCCTCAGAGTTGATTTTTCCAAAGCCTATTTCATAGTTATTTTCCTTCCTTCTGCTTTTTTCATACTTTTTCCATATTGCCAAGGAAATACATCCTAGAGTATTTTTGCCCGATCTAGAATAACCGTATAAAAATAGATAGGGCATCCATCTTCTATTCTGTTTTAATATAAAACTAAACGGCGAAATCAAAGCCCATTTTATCACAGTAGAAAAAAACCCCTTGGGCCATTTACTGTCCAGTTCATCAAGTAATTGGATACATGAATATATCTTTTCCTTGGTATCCTTGTCAATTTCTGAATAAGCATTGACATTATTGACATCGACTAGACTACTACCCTGAAGAACAGGTTTTGAGGTGGGAGGGGGAGAAATAGATATGTGAATAAATGACTGATTAGTATCACTTGCTATAAAGGTTCCATCCAAAAAATAATAACCAGGATTTACAACGTTATCATGTATTATTGCTTTTTCTGTTTCTATAAATGCAGAAATTATTGCTGAAATCGCATCATGTATATTTGATTTTTTTAATATCTTGTTTCTTAATTGAAGTTCGTTAATGATATATTCTAGACTTCCAGGACCAATCTTTAATGGCTTCTTTTCGGATATGGTTGAGAATGTGATTTCATAATTATGACTCTTATCTATGGGATTATCATAAATGATGATTTTGGTAGGAATAGCATCTATTAATATATCACCAAAATTTAGCTCATATTTAAAAATATCTTCATTTTTGTTGCTGCTGTTGTCAGTATCGTCTTGTTTTTTCTCTTTCTTGTTGATTTTATTTATGAATCCAGTTACTGTTTGCTTTAATCCTGTATGTGCAATTATTACTTTTTTGGAAGAACCAATAGAGGTTATTTTGTAGACGTGATTCGAAAGCTCTTCTCGTATATTATCGGGCAGTTCCGTCTGAGAGTTTTGGAATAGACTATGAACTTTCGAATCCCCTATTATGTTTGAAAGGCTATTGATAAGACGAACAGCATCCCTCTTGCTGTCCAACATTTTTTCAAAAATTTCATAAAGATGGCTTATCCCAGTAACTTCTTGGCCAGTTACCCATTTTTGGTAAGTATCATCTACTACTCTAATTCTCTGATCTAATTGTTCATCATTATAATAAACACATAGATCATTTACAAAGTCCTTTACG
>JAKDMR010000083.1 GCA_030452275.1 Candidatus Nitrosocosmicus sp.
TGACTATCTGAGGTATTTTTATTTTATATTTTGACTTTATCTCTTCAATTATCTTATTATTGTCATACTGTGCTCTCCTTCTCCTTTCAAACAATACATTCATGATAAAACTGGTATCGATAAATAGGACTAAATCCATTGATTGTTAATCACAACCATTGAGACTTTTTATCTTATATATTATACCGAAACTTTTTGACTCCATCTGATAGGATAGCAATGTTCAAACCCCTCTAACACCATTAACTGATTCAAATTAATGTCAACATCATCATCATAATGAACTCTATTTCTGCCGTCGCTCTCGTAACGAATCAAACGTCCATTCAATTGAGCCATTGAATTCAAACAATAAATTATAGTAACCGTTCCCATATACCTCATGGATTCGAAGCCCTTCGGGCCCGTTACGATAAAGGCCCTTTTAAGAGGGTTCTACCATAACACTATGTATAAGAAAAGTGGTAGAAACTCTCATTCAAATAAATGATAATAAAGAAAATGAAGGAATCAACATATGGTCACTATACCTATTCGCTATGAAATCACCAGTTACAAGACAAAAATATCAAAAAAGGCTAGAAAAATTCTTTGATTTTCTGAAATCGGAAGGAAACACGATAGAAGAAAAAAGCAAATATTTTGTTAAAATATCAAAGGAAAAAGGAGATGTATGGACTTTTAATGTAGTCTTAAAATTTATGCAGATATTATTACAAAGATTTAACGAAAAAGAGATAACCGGTTCAACTATAAGGAACTATTTAAAGAGTATAAAGTTGTTTCTGGAAATAGCAGATATTCAAATCTCCTGGAAGAAAATATCAAGAGGACTGCCACGCGCAAGAAACTATTCAAATGATAGAATACCAACAACAGAAGAAATAAAGATATTGCTAGCCTATCCTGATAGACGTCTAAAAGCAATTCTTTATACCATGTCTTCATCTGGAATTCGTTTGGGTGCCTGGGACTATCTTAAATGGGGTCACATAAGGCCGGTGAAAAACATTGGAGAAATTGTAGCTGCAAAAATTATTGTTTATGAAGGTGAAGAGGACGAGTATTTTTCATTCATTTCAAAGGAGGCTTATGAAGCCTTAAATGATTGGATGACATTCAGAGAAATTTCGGGCGAGTCGATAGATAGTAATAGTTGGTTGATGAGGGATCTGTGGGATACTCAAGATATTCAAGGGAAAGGAAAAGGCCTGGTATCAAGACCAAACAAGTTAACTTCCATAGGAATAAAGAAACTCGTAAATAGAGCGATTTGGGCACAAGGATTGAGGAAGAAATTAGAAAATGGAAAGAAACGACACCCCTGGCAGGCCATTCACTGTTTCAGGAAATGGTATAAAACGAGGTGCGAAATGGGTGGTATGAAACCCATTAATGTTGAAATGCTCCTATCTCATAGTATTGGTATCAGTAATAGTTACTACAAGCCCACTGAAAATGAACTGCTGGAAGATTATTTAAAAGTTTCAAAAAACTTAATTATTCAAGAAAACAATAACAATGATGATCTAAAAAGAGAAATCGATGATTTACTATTTAGGAATGAGAATAATGAAAATACAATAAAGTCAATTCAACAACAAAAGGATGATGCATATATTACTCTATCCGATCAGGTGATGAAACTAATAGAAGAAGTTCAACTGTTAAAAATGAACAAAACCTAATAGACAACTATTTGGACATCTTTAAGACATCAATCATATTTGCTAAAGTGGTTTGAAAGTTCTTGTCTGTCTCTACTGATGTATATGATTCACGATCTTTTCCCCTACATTTTATTCTAATATGGTATATCAGATAAAATAATTTTAACTTACAATAATGATCTAGTGCCTCTTCCGAAAGAACCTTGCTATTTATATTGGATTTGACATAAACTGAAAAAGATTTATCATTATCTATTGACATTTTTATTCGTGCATATTGTCTGGACCCTTGTTCTACTGTAGCAAATTTGGTCATTCTGTTTATTCTTATGGTAGCGGTACGAATAGGAAAACTGGTTGCTATAGTAATTAGATCTTCTTCAAAATTAGGCATAATTTTAGCACCGATTACCCACTCCCACCCTAATTTTCTAATCAAATATTGACGAATGCTAGTGCCTTCTTCAATCAGAGCCTTGTAGATTTGCCTTTTATCGTCACCGGGTGAAGGCCATAAAAATAAAAGCTCTGGATACATACCATTTATCAATTCTTCTTTGAACCATGAATTTGTTTTCTCTGCTGAAATAATAGCTTTGCAAATTTCTTCCAAATATTCAAGTACGTCATGTTCTAGATCCGTTTTAGCATTTTCCAAAGTTTTACTTTCAAAATATGGAAACAAAAAATATTGCAGGAATGGACTGTCATTAAACCTTTTTAGAATGGCATTTAGCAATGATGGAAGAACGTTAATGAATGGACTATTATACCAATTGATTATAACATAAAAAAGTCCATTTAGTGACAATTTATAAAAAGTACCGTGTTCTTTGGTCTCAACTAGTTTTACCAACCTCATTTGCTCTAATTTTTTTAAGTAGCGCCCCACCTTTTTTTCAAATGCATTTTTTTCATATTCCTCTAGTCTTTTGTGATCATCATAATTCATTATAGATAGGGCTATGGATTTTATATTTTTGCAACCGTCTACTTCTTTGATACGGTCATCTATATTAATAATCGATCCTAGAATGAAATTGTATAAATAATCTAAGTTCCAATTAAGTTTTAGCAATTCAGTGTAATTGTATAAATTAGAGGATGCTAGAGATATTATTTTCTTCATTTTTTCATTAAAGCTTTTATCAACCTTCCAAAACTTATCGTCAATCTCTTCACAAAAGTCTAGGATTGAAACTTCTGGAGACATTTTTTACCTCCTTTGTGGGGGCACCCTATATTAACTATAGATTATGAAATCTATGGAATTGGAATTAAAAAATCCACAATATAGAAAAATTCAAGGATTAGTTGGAGAAACATCTTTTTCAATAGTTCTCCCAAAGTCCTATGCAATAGACCTGGGAATTAGTAAAGGCGAGTTTGTAAAAGTATACTGTATTGACAAAAAAATGATTATAGAAAAGGCTGTTTAAAGGAGGAACCCAAGATGAAAATAGAATTTAAAAAAAGATACAAAATTGAAAATGACCCGGATATACTTTCGCCGAAGATCAAAGGAACAGATAATCTAGAGTTGACCGTAATCAGACAAAAAGATCTAATAAAAAAGTCAGAACAAAATCCGATACCCGTTGAACAGTTTGTGAAGGCCGAACAACAGGTATCTATTACTAGAGGCGAGTTCTAACTTTGAGTTCAAATAAGAACGACTCTACTAATAATTCTTTGAACGCTAAGGATGAATTTAACCATAGCGGTCATCGATATGTTAACCCTCAGGTCGATCAACTTAAAGGATTTCTTTCCACCAGTTTATTGGAGGAGATATCCCCTAGAAAGTTTAGAATAGGTATAGATTTACGAACAAGCGAAGCCGGACTTGAAGATATCATAGTTGATAAAGAGAGTATTACTACTCTTGGTGAAGATTTTACTTCAAGAATAAAGCATAGAAAAAATTATGAATATGCGATCAGGGAGATTGAATATGATTTAGTGAAATTAGAACCTAACAAAGCAAAAGTAAGAAGGATTTTGAAATATTATAAGGAAAAGCAAGACCTGATCCAATGTATTTTCAATAACTATAATCAGGAGCGTCATGACAATTGAACATTACTAATAATGAATGGGCTGATTTCTGGAGAGATACTATCGGAGTAAACGTCATTCCAGCGGATACGAAAAATAAGACTACAAATATAGAGTGGTCCATATATCAAAATGATTCTATATCAGATAAACTTCATGAAGAATGGAAGAATAATGGATCTTTTGACCATGGAATGGCTATTGTCCTGGGTAAAATTCACAGAGGTCCCTATGTAGGAAAATATCTTGCTTGTATAGATATTGATAACAAAAAAGGAATAGATGAATTTCTATTTCACTTTGGAAAATTGGATACCCTAGAAAAACTTGCTGAGAAGACTATTATAGAACAACACCAGGACGACAAAGATAGGGCCCATGTTTATTTTATAGTAGAGAAACCCCTAAGTAAAAGAAGTGGAATAGCAGGAGCAAAAGACAATCCTGATATTCCTGGGATTGAGGTAAAATCGGAAGGAAGTCATGGTATAATGTTTTGTACTCCATCTATCCATATGAACGGCCATCCCTATCAAATCATCGGGACCATAAAACTTACTGTTTTAGATCAAGTAAATTCTGAAGCATTAGAAAACACAATTAATATGATTTATCAGAAGTATGAATCATCTGAAAGAAACAAAAATGGATTAATACCAATATCTGAACTTTTCAAAGTTGATTTTACAATCTATGAGGGCAGGAATCGACAAGAGGCAGTATTGAGAGTTTGTGGATCATTGATTCAACGCCTGAAGGAAATCTATACAATCGATCAAATAAGAAATCTGACGTATGAATGGAATAAGGAGCACTGTAAACCTCCACTAGATGATGAGGAATTTGAAAGTAAATGGCAGGCCGCGATAAAGCGGATAGGGAAGATTAGTCCAAATAGCGAAGAAAAACCAATTATAGAAAATGAAGAATTAGAATTCTTAAAAGATATCAAACAAAGATATATCTGTATTTTCTATGATCAACTAAACAGATTATACGTAACAATAAAGATCAATGATCATATTGAAAACATACCCTTAGATAGTAAGCGTTTCAAGTCCCTTATCAGGAAGGAAATTCTTGAAAAAGATAATAAAACAATTAATGATGATAAACTTGAAAGAATAGTCAAATCAATACAAGCAGAAATGATCTTTGATGAGAATATCGAACGAAAAGAACTTTCATTACGAGTTGCAGGGATGGACGATAATAACACTTTCTACTATGATCTTACGAATCATAAATGGGAGATTGTTAAAATAGCTTCTGATGGGTGGCAGATAGTAAGCGATAATTCAATTCCATTATTCAAACGATATGAGAACAATATCAATCCTCAAGTATATCCAAAGAAAGACGATCATAACAATCAAAAATATTTCAAGGAATTTTTGAATCTATTTAATCTCCGAACCACTAAAGATCGATTGCTGCTCGAAAGTTATCTAATCTCTTTATTTATTCCCGACATTCAAAAAGCAATACTGGTTATAAGCGGCAACGGTGGAGGTGCGAAAACAACTACTTTTTCCTTAATAAAAAATATCATCGATCCAAGCACAATAGACACGTTATCATTTAGCCATAACAAAAATGACCTGATACAGTCTTTAGAACATAATTACGTTAACTATTTTGATAATGTTTCACATATTTCCCAGGAAGTATCTGATATTCTTTGTAGGGCAGTAACTGGCTCAGGCACCTCCAAAAGAGAACTATATACTACAGACGAAGATTATATTTACAAATTCAAAAGATGTATTGGTATCAATGGAATCAACCCAGTCACTACTAGACCAGATTTTGTCGATAGATCTCTAAATCTAAAGGTTGAGAGAATACCTGAGAATAAAAGAAAAAAAGAAGAGGATATTAAAAATCAATTCGAGAGATTAAGGCCCTATGTTTTAGGATATATCTTTGATATTTTGGTAAGGTATCTAAATTACAAAGAGAAGCATAATGGGGAAATTATTTTCAAGAATTCTCCAAGAATGGCGGACTTTGCTGAAAGTTGTGAAATCATATCAAGATGCTTAGGTCAACCTGAAAACGCTTTCATAAACGCATATCGTGAAAATATTGACAATCAAAACGATGAGATTATAGAAGCTAGCCCTATTGCAGAGTCGCTGATTACATTTATGGAAAATAAGCAAAAACGATGGATAGGAACTCCGACTCAATTGTATCATTATCTAGGAGATATTGTATCCCAAGTTGATTCAAATATTAGGAGAAGTATTTACTGGCCTAAAGGGCCTAATAGGTTAACATATAAAATAAACGAAATTATACCCAATTTGTTAAAGAGGGGCATAGAAATTGTTACAGGCGAGAAGATTAATGGTCAAAGAGTTATAGTGATAACAAAAATTGACTCTAATCAATCCCTCAGCCAGAAGGAAGACGACCATAAATCAATCTCATTATCTAGTAATCTTAATTTTATCGAACCATTATCATCTTACATTAATCTATATATTCATAGAAAAGGAAGTTCAGACATATTTGAATGCGAAAAATGTCCTCTGGCAGGAGACTTTCATTTGATGAAAGAACATCATTGTTGCTAGAAAGATTTGACGATACTTGGTAGATAACCGTCTAGACCATCGTCCAACGTTATTGTAAAAGTATTCAAATAGACTATCAAATTAAGCATAAAAATAGGCTTATTTCCCGTATATAATAATCTGGACGATTGGACGGTCCTGACGATTGTATTTGTCATTTATCTGGAAGTAGACATTTGGTAATTGTGATGAGTTAATTACTCGATTATATAATAGCCCACTCAATCTAGGTAATCGATAGAAACAACTCCGCTATTTATTGAAAAGTATCGTCCTAATCGTCCTATCGTCCATTTGATGATGACTCGAGTAACGATTTGAGCATAAAACCTTAAAACTCGAGATATTTGAAATTGACAGTTCTTGGACGGTCCCTAATCTGAATCGTCAATATCGTCCGAGATCGAGATCAAGTTTTATATTTTTGGGTGCATTTTTAATTAATGGAGTTTTGCTAAAACTGACCTTTCCTTTTTCGTTATATTATATTAACTGACAAACAAGGAATTAGGTTCATGAAAATGGTAGCCTGCTCTTAATTTCAAATATCATCATCGCTACTATTGCTACTATTTTCTGAATCCGTGAAACTGGTTGAATCTATAATATGATTAATAATCTGTTGGCTTTCAGGAGAGTCAAACTTATCTTGCGTATCTTGATATCGCATAAGGAACATAGTTCCATCATGTAATACCATAATTGTTTCCATTGCAGCATTAGAATTAACAATCGAATTATCGTTTACTGAAACATATGATGCAGAATCCTCTCCGTCCACTATGTATTTGTTTTCTTCTACTTGACCTATCATTCTATGATCTGCGGGTTTAGTCTGTTCAGCTACTCCAGATAAACCAAGCAGATCCACTCCCTGTTTATTAAAGTCATCATCAAATCGAATCAAACTAAATAAATGTAATCCATCACCGACTGTGACATCAGCAGCCAACTGAAATCTATTCTGTTTTTCTTCCAAAGTCCAAGTTGAAGGATATTCAAAGGAAACCCCTAAGTTGGAATTAGAATATGGTATATAGTTTAAACTATCTGTAGAATCTTCTAATTGTAATGTAGCGTTTGCGTTATTTTCTATTGCTCTGATTGCTTGTAGACATTCTTTTTCTTCTATTTCATCATTACTAATAGGAAGCGATCGTTCTAATTTTCGTTCTAAATCACCAATTCTTACATCCACTACTTCTGTGTTAAAATCTGCTTCTTCTTTTGTCATTTCTAGACTTTCTGTATAATTTCCATAACCTTGGCAATCAGTATATACTTTTTTCGTTCCATCTTCATTTGTTCCTAATTCTTCTTGTTCTGGTGTGACCGATCCATACACTGAATTTAGGTTTAACGGTGCTGAAAGGAATACCATTCCAAATCCTAATATAGATAAACCAATTAAAATTGTAAGCGTAGATAATATCACTAAAATCATAATTA
>JAKDMR010000084.1 GCA_030452275.1 Candidatus Nitrosocosmicus sp.
CATCTTGGATATGGTATTACTACCTCAGATGATATCTCCCTTATATAACACCCAGGCCAGAGTATAAAGTACAGGTAAATAGCCAAGAACCATTTCTTTAAAGGTGTATGTGAATAGTGAAATGTAGTACCTGTCTTGTCATTGAATCCTCGTTCACAATGCTTGCAGAAATACTTTTGATAATAGGAACGGTATCGACCATCCTTCTTTATATTATAAGAATTACAGCGCGGACATTCCACTCGACCTTTATCCCATCTGACATTTCTAAGTAAACTGGTACACCAACTTTCATCAGGAAGCGAAACAGTTAACGTAAACACATCTTAATTGCATGTCATTCAGCTTTAAACCTGGCTGAAACATTTAGAAATATGAGCGAATATAGATAAATGATATTGTATACTATGAATTATTTTAATTATAAATTACTACAAAAAATAACTTTTGAGTACCTCTTGTTTCCTAATGGAGGTGTTAACTAACTTGAGCAACTCTATTGGAGACTCAAATGCAACTCATATTCTAACTGGTAAGACCACCTTAGTCACCGGTGGAGGCAGAGGAATAGGTGCAACAATATCTAAGACTCTTGCTAAGAGAGGTGCCAATGTTGTAGTCAATTATTTCAATAATGAAGGATCTGCAAATGAGATAGTTTCACAAATTAAAACCATTAAAGAAAGTGATCCATTGGTAGGAAATACTATCGGTGTTAAAGCTGATGTTACTGATGCCGAATGTGTTAGTAGTATGATGGACAAAATTAAGGACACTTTTGATCATGTTGACATCATGGTAAATAATGCCATGACTGGACTATATTTTTTGAAACCCTTTCTGGAATTAAAGTGGGAGGACTTTTATGAAAGGTTTTATGATGAGATTAAAGCAGCATATGAAATTACAAGAGCCACGTTACCAAGCATAATTAAACATAATTACGGTAAAATTGTGTATATCGCAACAGGAAGTGCCAAATACCCTAATCCCCCAGGCGCAATAGCGTTTGGAACAGCAAAAGCAGGCCTAGTTGCATTTGCAAAATACATCGCTCAAGAATATGGTAGAAATGGAATGAGTAAATATTGTGTCACTAGCATTGGAACTACGAGGTTTGTTATAAATGACAGAAAAGGAAAATGATATTATCCCTGATGTAATAAACAACGATACTAATTCTAAAGATAGTTTAGTTCAAGCGTTGGTGAATAATTTTAGAGATGCCTTTAACAGTCATGATCCAAAAGTCTTTGCATCTCTTTTGGTTGAAGATGCTGAATGGACGGACGTAATGGGAACTACAACGGCAGGAAAAAAAGAAATTGAGCATCTACACATCTACCCTTTTCAAACAGTACTAAAGGACGCAACACTAGATGTCAAGTCTTTTAGAAACAAGTGGATTAACGATAATATAGTATCAATAGAAATTAAATGGGAATCTTTTGGTCATAAAGACCCTGAAGGAGTTCCTATACCAACTATTCGATATGGTTTGCTCAACCTAATAGCAACAATAACAGCAATAAAAGTCGAAGGAAAAGATCAAGCTCTAAAAATAGTATCCGCCCATAACAATGACTATACATTAACCTTTACTCTAAGTGACCGGAAAAAAGTAGTGGATAAGATCAAACATTCCAAAAACAGTTTGTATAAATTACCTGTCATAGAAAGACTTTATGAGACTCATCTTACAGTAAGTAATCTTGAAAGGTCAATCTCCTTTTATCAGGATGTTATAGGGCTCGAGTTTGGGATCAAAGACAGGGAGCATAATTGTGCATTTCTTTTTGCAGGAGGTCCTAAGCAATCAATGCTTGGATTATGGTCAATAGGTATGGCTCCGATTGGTCTAAAATTGCATATAGCATTTAGGGTAAACATCAATGATCTGTTTAACATCCCTAGCACTTTACGATCAAAAGGAATCATACCTTTAAACATCTTTGAAGAAGAAACAGATGATCCAACTGTGATACCTTTTATTCCATCTGCTTCGGTCTACTTTCGTGACCCAGATGGACATCTTCTTGAATATCTGGCTTTACTTGATGAGGAGCCTAGACCGAATTTGGAGATAGTTCCTTGGAGTGAATGGATCCAGCAAAAAAGATAAGGTCTAACAATTGTCACCTAGGCACATCTAGTTAAGACCATATTCATCATATAGATATGTTCCTTATAAAAAAGAAGGTCAAGATCTTGATATATGATGCGACTATTATCTATACCAATTAAGATAATTACATAAACCAAGATAAGCCCCATCTGTATATTTCCTACAAATATTTATAGCTAGGGGGATTACATTCTCTTGCTGTATATCTTTGACTACTACATACAAGGCATCGTTTGAGAGGGCTTGTAGAACTGAAAAGAATGTGAAGGTGAAAGAAAGAATGCTACTTGTTCTTAACGTTGTATATCACGGTAGGATTGCAGCCCATGTAGCAAAAGATCTTCATAGGAGTAGGAGCTGGGCCTGTCAATGGCTAAAAAGATACGATAGACAAGGTTTGGATGGACTAAAAGATATACCAAAAAGCGGTAGACCGACAGAGCTACCAGAAGAGATAGATTACGAGATAAAGACAATACTAACAGATAGCAATCAGGGCTGGACGACAAAGCAGGTTGAGGGGTTGATAACAAAAGAAAGCGGAATCCGATATCATTCTAATCACATATACCGCATATTTCGTAGATGGGGTCTTAAACAGAAGGTACCAAGAAAGGTTCATATCAACACTGCCTCTGCAGAAGAAAAGGATGAATTTAAAAAAAGGTCAAACAAATATTTGTGGACACTCAACACGAAAAGAAGAAAAAGAAAGAGTTTGAAATAGTCACTGGATGAATCATTCTTCTTTTACGACCCTCTGGTAAGAAGAGTCTGGATTGATGCAAATAAAAGACCAGTAACAAGGATAATAGGTTTGCACCAACTTTCCTGTCTTTTTGGTGCCATAAGTATGAAAGATAATAACCAGTTATTTAGACAGGTAGGACGATAGATTTAACACCGAAACATTTCTTGATTATCTGAAGATAATTCATCATGGATTTCCACGTTGTTATCTTTTCATGGGCAAAGCACCACCACATTTCAAATCAAGGAAGGTGAAAGATTACCTTGAAGAGAACAGGGATACCCTCATACCTGTATACCTACCGACAGCATCTCCTGAGTTTATGATGCTTGAACAAGTGGAATATAGCCAAAAGAGAATTACTAGTACTACCACACTACTCATCCTTTGATGATTTTAAGCAAAAGATATCATGCTACTTTAGAACAAAAAGGTTTGGTCTGAATATGAGAAACTATCTGTTGAGGACTGTTTAGGAATATATGTTAAATGGTACAGATCATTTGAACGAGACAGGCCTGATGAACTGATACAGAGCGATATCACGAGATTCAATGGAGTACCAATACTGACTATGGAAGACGATCATTCCAGAAAGTTCTGGGCTGCAAGACTGGAGAATGAAACAGATGATAGCGTAGTAGGTGGCATGAAATATCTTCATATCCAAGAATATGATTCTCTTTTGACTGACAATGGTAGTCAGTTTAACAGAAAGAATTCAACGATAAGATATTGCGACCAGTATCTGACAGGAAAACATATCTGGACATCAATACATCATCCACAGACTATGGATACTTTCAAACGCTCAGAAAGGACTGAAGCGTTTTTTATTACACAGATTAGGAAATCATAGTACTGATCATGAAATGATTGATAGATGTATTCTAATTTACGTTGACTGGTACAACAACGGTAAAAGGATATCCACTACAAAATGCTATCCTGAGGAAATATACTCTGGTCATAGAGATGATGGTTGGTACTTACGTTTTGTAAAAGCACTTAAATTGGAACATGTGTTACCAGTACCAGTTGCTGTGAGGGGGGTGACATATGTCCCTTGGTTCTACATGAAGGCTTAGACATTTGACTTAAGAAACCATAATTCTATCGGATTTTTGGATAGACTCTAAATAGCATATCACGATCATGAAACGATTACTGTATCTTGCAATTGGTATAATCAGTTTTCTTCTCTCAAATTGCTGGCGTTCATAAGTACGCAAACTTTCATCAAACCATTCCACAAATCTAATTTCCTCAGTCATTGTATCAGAGATAATATTATATCCAGCTGAATTACAAACAATAAACGTGAATTTTGTTGATGGCGATGGTTCCATCATCGTGCCAAAGTCTGTGAGACCAATAATTGAATATTCTCAGACGGTACTTGGCGATAGATCTGGATCTTTAAAGCAATTCCGAACTGGAAAACTTCACATAAGGGATTACGGAAGCTACTATTCTGTTCATTCAGATAAGATTAACCCATTAGATGATCCTCTTGGTCATCTGATTGTCGATGCTCCCGAATACTTGGTTGGCATACTTTCAGGGATTTCCACCTACTCAATTGAGAAGAGAAGGACGATAAAGAATTCGAAAATGAGCAATGCAAATTCAAACTCCTTAATCGAGAGTGACGATAGAGATCGTCTTTCACCCTTCATTGCAGGAATAATTGCTGGCTATGCAAGTTATGCGCTCACCAATTCTTTAAAAAAATTGGTCCAATGGCGGAGTTAAACTTTGGAAAACGTAGAACACTTGGAACATCCGAATTCTTCCGACTCCACCAGTGCGACAGAGATGGGTACAGATGTAATAAATTCATCCTCTCGGGTTTCAAAATTTTATCTTATAAAAGTATTGGTTAAATTAGTTCCAATCCTAATTTATGTTAGAAGGGACCGCCGGGAATGGGTAAGACGAGAGGGTAGAAATATTGACAAGAAAAAATACACAAAACATGCAGAGAAGATCCTCGCTACGTTTATCACTCTAGGACCCTCGTACATAAAATTAGGACAATGGCTATCTACTAGAACCGATGTGCTTCCCCAACCTTATCTAGAAGTTCTTGCAAAATTGCAAGATGATGTACCGCCTTCGGATTTTTCAATGGTGCAGAGAACGATTGAAAGTGAAATAGGGAACATAGATCAAGTCTTCGATAGCTTTGAAAAAACCGCAAAATCTGGAGCCAGTCTTGGACAAGTCTATCTAGCTCGCTATGGGGGTCGAGACGTGATCGTAAAGGTATCTCGTCCGAATATAGAGGCGATCGTCTCAAGGGATATTAAGGTTCTAAAGTCCATACTGCCCTTGGCAACCCGATTCATAGATCCTAATCTAAAGTACTCTGTCGAAGCAATGTTTACACAATTTGTGGAAACTATTAGTGAAGAGATGGATTACCGAATAGAGGCAAGAAATATCGAGATGATTCGTAGAAACTTGATTCGTGATCCAACTATATTGATTCCAGAACTTATTCCGGAAATAACCTCCAAACACGTTCTAGTTATGGAGTATATTCCTGGTACAAAGATAACTGATGTAGCTGCACTGGATGCCATGGGTTTAAATAGGGGACGGATCGTTTCGAAGGTGCATCGAGTATTCTTTAAAATGCTCCTTAAAGATAGCATATTTCATGCTGATCCCCATCCGGGAAATATTTCTGTGACGTCTGATGGCAAGATCATTCTTTATGATTTTGGGATGGTAGGACGGATCGATAGTGACACACAACTAAAGTTAGTGAGATTGTACCTCAGTTTAGTTGAAAAAGATCCTGTAAGAGCTGTAAATGTGTTAATTGATCTAGGAACACTGGAACCTTCTGTTAATAGATACATTGTTGAAAAAGCAATGGAGTTTAGTATTAGATCACTTCACGGACAACAAGTTGACAGGATGGAAGTCAATGCCCTTATTGATCTCACTAATAAGACGATGAGCAAATTCCCATTTAGACTTCCAAAAAATTTAGCACTTTACATGCGGATGACCTCAATCCTTGAAGGAATTTATCAACATCATAAAGTTAAGTTTAATTTCTCAAGGGTATTGGCAAATATACTATTTGAAGAAGAACTCCTTCGAGAAGCGTATGTTGAAGAAGCAAAAGACTACTTCAGGAGGCTTTTAAAGGGTGTGGAAAGTTCAATTAATCTTGCGCCCACGATGAGATCATACATGGAGGCGGATTTACGTATAAAGGAGGCGTCATCAAAAAAACAATGGCTAACCTCCGTGAGCATTATGGGCTCAGGATTATTCATTGGATCCGCAGTATTAATTCAGTATGATTTAATTCTGGGAGTCGCAGGCTTTTTTGCCTCTGTAGGAACATTTATCGGACTTGCTGCAATCAGTAGAAGAAAGCGTTATCCCCACGACTCTTAAGAAATAGGAATTGTACTGTACCGAGGGATAGGTATTCTCAGGGTAACGATACCGTCAGAGTAAGTTGCAGAACCCAAAACCTGATCTTCTTCAGTAACTTTGATTGGTAACGGAACTTTTTTGTTAATATGTAGTGGCCTTTGCTGGAGGTAAACGGTACCCGCGTTTGACTCTCCGTCCTTTTGTCTTCTTGCATTTATGGAAAGGACATTACCTAGTATTCTCAACGAAATATCCTGTTTTGAAAAACCTGGAAGATCAATTAAAACCACCAAATCGGAACCTTCTTCATACATGTCTATTGCGGGCATGACGAATTCGAAGAATTCCCTAGACTTATTTCCAATTTCTCTCATCAATTCTTTAGCCATATACTCTGCGAATGCCATAATATATATATTTAGATCATATTGTTATAAAGCCTTTTGCGAAAGAGCAATGGATGTTGAACCTTTTTTTGAGTAGTACTAGGCATGATTACAATAAGTGAGACATGAAAAAAGAAGCGATAAGAAATATGGAAAGAAATTGATAAACTAATAGTGAGATTGATATCTGGATAGTTTTATCGATATTACATGCTAAGGTTACTTATTAACTTAGTTTATACGGTCTTTAATAGATGACATTTTATGATTTATGTGTTATTTTCGTAAATTTGATATGATATCTGACTTAATTATTAATGTTCATTGTCTCTATATAACACAGAGCAAGCCTGAGCCGGTCTCCAATAAAGAATAAAACGATTTTATCATTGACCTTTTAATTGAAGAATTAAACTTTTCTATGTTTTTCTAAAATGTCTTTTATACTTTGACGTTTCTCTTGATTTGGCTTTGCTATGGATTGCAAGGACCAGTATTTTCCATTATTATATATTAACGATTCCTTCTCAGGATTATGTATTGCATTCACTACCTCTCCAATAAGCATAACATGATCTCCAAAACTAACCTCTTTGAATAATTTACATTCAGTATTTAATGAAGCCCCTTTTACCATCATTACATCTATGTTTTCCGCTTGATAGAACTGAAATCCCAAATCCTTCAAAGCATTAATTTTTTCATAGTCTCTACCAGTATATCCTCCAGCCACACTAGCAATTATTGTCTGATCAGTAGCACATAGGTTAATTCCAAATTCTTTTGAGGTTCTGATATTTTCGACTATTGCCTTTGTGGGTCCTAAAGAAACCGCTATTAGCCCGGGTCTATAAGAAATATGATGTGTCCATTCACATGCTAGAATATCATGACCATAAGGACCGTTTGATGTTATCAAGCCTATTGATGTGGCAAATTTATTTGAGCGGGGGTCACCCCAAGGTAAATCCATAATATTGAATAACAGAGTAGATTTTAATAAATTGTAAATAATCTTTGGGTTTGTAATATATCTATTACTAAACCCCTAGGGCCCATTATTTCTTTATAATACTAAAA
>JAKDMR010000601.1 GCA_030452275.1 Candidatus Nitrosocosmicus sp.
ATCCTACTAAAACACATCGCTAGTATTCTAATATGTGCAGTCAAGTTTAGAGATTAGACTCGACAATCCGTAAGTAGGTACAAATTTGATTCCCTGCATATAAATTTGAAAAATATATTCCTATTTCCCTTTAAATACTCAAATATTGTTTTGATAATTCCAAATAATTATTTGATAACTCTTTTATCCATTCTCTTTCCTTGTCATTTATATCACGGATTTCCTTTGCGGGCAATCCCCCCCAAAGTTTGCCTGAGGGAATTTTAGTATTTGGCTTAACCACGGATCCTGCAGCAATTATAGACCATTCTCCAAGCTCGCACTCATCCATGACGACAGAACCAATCCCGACCAGCGAGTTATCTTTTATTGAACAGCCATGAAGTGTCACCGAATGACCAATAGTAACATTGTTGCCAATGAGGGTAGGATATCTATTGGCGGTAACATGCACAACGCTATTATCTTGTATATTGGTATTATAACCAACTTTAATGTGAAAGACATCACCTCTAAGAACAGTACCAAACCAAACCGATGTACGAGAACCTATTTCTACATCACCGATAATCACAGAATTCGGGGCAATAAAACAATCGGAATTTATTTTTGGAACTTTATTTTTAAAAGGTAATAAGGACACATTCGTCTTAAGGATACAATAGGTTATAAATTATTACAGACGAATCGGTATGAATTGGAATCGCTCTGCTTGAAATTGGTATATCAATTCTCTAGCTTTGATTTAATACTAGTTTAAATTTGATAATATCGCTTTTATTGTTACGGCCCAAATTTTCTTATTATAATCTTCAGGGAGCCCAAGGAGACTTCCTGCAGTAATACCATCAAACAAAGACACCATTCCAGAGGCAACGTAGGTCAAGTTCATGTCACCTCTAATAAACCCCTTATCACTTTGGATCCGCAAATAGTTTTCAACTACTTTATAGATTTTGAGTCTATGTTTGAACAAGATTATTTTTAGCTTTGGATTGCGTGTTGATTCTGATAAAGCTTCAAAAAAGACTTTTGCACTTCCTTCCTTTTGTATTTTTTGAAAGTTTTCATAAAATAACTCTGCATTGGATATTAGATCATCCCTACTTTTAGTAAATAATTGATCAAGTTGAATTTTTAAAAGGTCAAGACTATCCTCACATATTGCATTAAATAGATCTTCTTTATTATCAAAATAATTATATAATGTTCCTTTACTTAAATCGGCCAAAAGAGATATCTCATCCATTCGAGTTCGATCGAATCCATTTTTAGAAAAGCATTCAATTGCTGATTGAATAATCCTGCCTCGTACTTCTTGCTTATGTTGAGATGTTACCTTCGGACACATTAATATACACCCATTTCAAGATTTCTGGAAGAATATTTGTATTCTCTAGGGTTTACCACTTCATTCCAGGAGACATTTAATTTTCGGTCTTTTTTTAATAAAAAATTCATGGTGCACAATACTATAGATTTGGTTTGATTACTAATAATTTGAAATTCTCTAACATGATTCCTTATACCATTAGGAAAAGATGTAATTCTCATTCTTAATCGAAAAAAAGGCTTTGGACCAATTTCTTGGGAATTAATATCAAGTCTATACACGAACAAATTAAATTAGGTGTGGATATTAATAAACATGTCTGACCAGTCAGTTTAATTTATTAAGGAGTATTCGTAAGATAAATCATGATTCCATTAAGGAGGGAAAATGACCAGTCTTTAGACCACATGTGTTTACAGACACAGGAACAGTTTAGTTATTCAGATAGTGTCCTTACCACTACTAATCCACTTACATCTAACAAGTTAAATGCCCAAAGGCTTAACGGCCTTAGAAATGAGAAGGTAGTTATTATAGGACTGGGCCAACTTGGTCTTCCAGTTGCAAAATATGTTAAAG
>JAKDMR010000602.1 GCA_030452275.1 Candidatus Nitrosocosmicus sp.
CTAATGAAATGTATTATGGACATGATAATAGATAATTAAGAGAACAGTTAGTGTATCAAGCTGTTAGAAAATATTGCGGAGATGACTACATTATTTGATTGGATCAAGTACGTTGCTGGAACTTAAAGAACAAGTCATATTTACCAGGTTGCTTAATTTATATAATTCATTCTCATTTTTAGAGTATTGAACAGCAGTGACGACATAAAATACGTTGTAGTAGTAAGAAAAGATCTTGGAATGGGCGTCGGAAAAATTGCTGGACAAGTAGGACATGCATGCAGTTCAGTTGTGTGGCAAAACCCAGACCACGTTGCTGATTGGTTTAATTATGGTGGTCAAAAAAAAGCAGTATTAAAGATCCAATCAGAAAAAGAGCTGATAGATATCATAAAAAAGGCCCAAGCATATGGTATCAAGACTACAGTCATCAGAGACGCTGGAAAAACCCAGATAGAACCTAATACCATGACATGTTGCGGGTTTGGCCCAGATTATTCAACAAAATTGGATAAATTGACTGGGCATTTAAAGTTACTTTAATGGTAACATAGTTGTTGGTTAGAAAATGAATTTGGTTTTCCATTTAAGAACAATCTTCCGGTTCAAATTCGATGAACCAGTAAAAAACCTAAATCAACAAATCACTCGATTTGACATTTTTTTAAGAATTGATATATCAGAGAGACAGAAAGAAGACGACAAATATGCTGACAAGAATCTTTAATGGAAACAGAATTACTCCGGAATACTGCTGTGTCTAACTTTTCTATGCAATATTAAAATAATTGATGATAATATGTGGTGGCTTGGAATATGCGCTTAACTAATACTAATCACACTTTCTATTACTTAGGTTTATCAGTCCTATTTTCAACTGCAATAGGAATACTATTCCCAACTATAGGAATTCTGGTAGAACCGTATTTGTTATTATGGTTAGGATTTTTACTTTTGTTTAATTTAATCAATATGAATCTTTCAGAACTTTATACAGTTTTTTCTCATCCGAAGAAGCTGATTGTACTTACAATAGCGAAACTGGTGTTAATTCCGGTGGGGATATATGCAATAATGGACTTGGTTTCGTTAACCATTATTCCCATAGATACAAATTTAATGTTATCAGTATTTTTATTATCTGGCATATCTACAGGACTTGGATCACCATTTGTTGTAAACTTTGTGGGTGGCAGGTTACCAACAGTAGTAGGATTAATAATAACAACTTCATTATCAGTCCCGTTTATACTACCTATTTTGATATTTCTCTTTTTTAGCAGCAACTTTGCAATTCCAATTTTTGACATGATAGTACTTCTTTTGGTAGCTCTAATTCTGCCTTTGATAGCCAGTCAGCTTTTGAAGAAAATTTCCCCTAAACTTACGCAGCAGATCAATAAACAATCGCTAAATCTCTCACTTGTTTTCATTTTTCTAATCAACCTAGGGGTTTTCGCCAAATATTCATATTTCTTTTTTTCTAATCCCCTCGTAACTGTAGAAAATATCATTTTAGTGTTTATATTGTTTGGTTATTATGGACTGATGGGATATGTCATCTCCAGGCTGATGGGCCTATCAGAGGATGATAGAATCTCGACAATGATTTCCATGATATATATTAACAATATTTTGATAGTAGTGTTTGCCCAACAATTTTTTGGTACCGAGATCGCTGCATTAGCTGCATTTTTCAATATCCCTTACTACTTGGGGATATTACTATTAAAAAAAACATTGAGGTCAAAATAAATCCGTGTCTTGAACTTGCTTATTTCTTTGGATCATGGAGAAAAAAATTACAGAGTGGATCATACTTTAGCATAAATTGAACCTTACTGACCAAAACTACACTCTAAGTGAAGTGTCTTGATGCTTGTCATGTTTAATTCACAACATAGTCTTCATT
>JAKDMR010000603.1 GCA_030452275.1 Candidatus Nitrosocosmicus sp.
CGTAGTTATTATATATACGTAGATATGAGCAAATACCAGCAGGTAAACCGTGAAGAATCGGGTAAACTATTGCAGAATAACGTAAAAAGAATAGATGATGCCAATTATGAGGTTAAATCATTAACATCTAGCAATGTTTACTCGATACTTGCTACCGAACTTGGTTGGATTTGCTCATGTCCTGACCACATGTTCAGAGGGGTAAAGTGCAAGCACATTCACGCAGTCGAATTTAGCCTTGAGTTACGTAAAACCGTTGAGGTTAGAAAGATAGAGGAAGTTGTTATCAGTGGTTGTAAATTCTGCAAATCAGAAACAGTAGTTAAATGTGGATTGAGAAAGAACAAACACTGTGACTTACAAAAGTTTCAATGTAAGGATTGTAACCGATGTTTTACAATCAATCTGGGCTTTGAAAGAATGAAACATAATCCTCAAGGGATTACCACTGCAATGCAACTGTACTTTAGTGGAGAATCTCTTAGGAATACTGCCCATTCTCTCAAGCTGTTGGGAGTGGAGGTAAGTCACCAGACAATCTACAACTGGATTGACAAATACACAAGTTTAATGGAGAAATACCTTGAGAAAATCACACCGAATGTAGAAACTGCATGGAGAACAGACGAACTATACTTTAAAGTAAAGGGTAACAAGAAATATCTCTATGCCTTGATGGATGATGAAACTAGATTCTGGATTGCTCAACAGGTAGCAGAGACAAAATACGATGCGGATATTCGACCCATGTTTAAGAAAGGTAGAGAGATGACGGGTAAAAAGCCACTGGCTCTGATAAGTGATGGCGCACCAAACTTTCATGTTGCTTATAACAAGGAATTTTTCACCATAAAGAATCCAAGGACTAGACATATTAGACATATCAGATTTCAAGGTGACCACAATAACAACAAAATGGAGAGAATGAATGGCGAGATTAGAGACAGGGAAAAGACAATGAGAGGATTAAAGAAGGTTGATACTCCAATCCTGAAAGGCTTTCAGATATATCATAACTACATTAGAGAACATGAAGCATTGAAAGGAGAGACTCCTGCGGAGAAGTGTGGGATTAAAATTGAAGGTAAAAATAAATGGAAAACACTGATTGAGAACGCTAGTAACGAAAACTATTTAGCTTGAACTAACATTATATAATTTATTGTCTTCAAAAAGTTGTCCATTCTGTAAAGTGGAAATGATAAGACCTAGAGATGGTGTCTGGGGAAATAATGGTGAACCTTTATTCTCTTTTACTTGTTCCAAATTTAAAATGGAAGGTGAAAACCATTCATGTAAACATTGTATTGATTACTATGACTATGAATGTCCTCAATGTCACATCTACTTATTCTATAAACATTAAATTTTATGATAAGAAACTTATGCTTTTGTTGAATGAATCATTCCAATATTTTCCAAGATATCTGTTGTTTTTGTTTTTTCTAAATTGGTTTTTCCATATCTCAAATTGATCTTTATCTCCAATATAACCTACTTCTGCATTTGCAGCTGATATATAATCCCAAATATGCTTGTCGTCAGGGTTAGGCTTTACTCCTATTATTAGTATTTTATCAGCTTTTGATATCTGTCTTATCCACTCTTGGTTTATTTGCTTAATTCTATCAGAAGTACCGATAAAGGGTTTATTACGCATGTAGATTGACATTATAGGTGGTATAGAATTGTTGGATTTACAATACTCTCTTACTTCTTCCGCCGTTCCAATTTCAAATTCAGTGGTATTAATAAAGTTGTTAATTCCAATTTTAACATCAATGATACTTATTCCTTTTGGAAGGAGGAAGTTACATGAACCATGTAATTTTAACAGAATTACTTTATTCTTACCATAGTAATCTATATCTAAACCTATTTTCTTTACAGATAGTTCAAACAAAAGGTC
>JAKDMR010000604.1 GCA_030452275.1 Candidatus Nitrosocosmicus sp.
TACATGAAATCAATAATCATTATTAATCATATTCAATATTTTTTTATATATACCATTGTGATTGTCGTTCCAATTTGAATAGGATCATTTTCATCCTTGTCCTATCCGCCATTTCAAATACGATACTTGCCTCAGACCCAACATTTGCCCAAGACCATCTCGTGTACCCATATGATACCCACTGCTCAAGAAATGATTCAACTGGCTCAGTAGACCAATATATGAAACACCTAGGAACAGAATTGAAAGATTATTTATCTGGGTCATTCACTAGAACCGTAGATGAAGAAAAGGAAGACGATTGTCCTAATCAGAGCATAGATACAAATACTAATTTAGATGTATTTGCTAATGCTTTTTTTGGCAATGCGAAATTAAATGATTCTATAGTGGTATCTTTTTCAAAGATTTTTGACTTGTTAGTCCGGTCCTCATCAATTGTACTATTATTTTCAATTGTGATTACTGGAATATTCTTGAATTCTCTTAAAAAATTAAAGGAAAGTACAAGATTAGTTAGAAAAGGGTTTTCTCAAGGGACTCGAGAAAGTATTCTTAGAAAGCAAAACCATAAGTGTGTTTTCTGTAGAAAGGTCTTAGCGGTTGTAGATTTTCATCACAAGAATGGCAATAGATCCGATAATAGAGAAAATAACTGTCAAGCACTTTGTCCTAATTGTCACGCCTTAAAAACTAGAAACAGATTAGTCAAGAATTAGGCTTGTTTTTTTATTCAACCGACGTTGCATTTGACATGATGTTCGATGACAGCGTATATAGGCAAATGATTGTTATCATAATAGTGAACAGAAAAAGTACAACAATCAAGTCCATACCGAATGCGTTATATGCATATTTGTTCAAATTACCTCATATGACCATTATTCATGATAAGGACAAAATCAACTTGGCGTTAAAAACTCTAAATGAAAATTAATTAGTTTCAGACGATTCAGGCCTTTGTACAATTTTGTCCAATATTTCTTTTACTAATGTGGATTTCTCTTTTATTGAGCCTTCCCCAACAGGATATAAGTTGTACTGCTGGTTTAGTAAATCATTACAGCGGTCAAGATCCTTACTATAAACAAACAGTATACTTCGAAGGATACCTATATTCGGATATTTATTAGGGTTCTCCGAAGATCCAATAATGTTATCAATATTTTGTAAATAATAGTCTTTAGTCTTATTTAATGTCTTTTCGAGTCGTTCAAAGAAATCAACGAGAGCAAAATTATTATTGGTTTCATGCTCATTCTTAATTTCTCGCTTTAATCTTTCTCTATAGTATTCAAATGAGCAATGAATTATATCGGTATATCGCAAATAATTGTTCTTGGGGGTATCAAAAACCATAGTTCTTACATATATAAATAAATCATATAATGCTTTTCTTGACACGAAAAACTATTTAACACCAAAAATTTTTATGCAAGATATAAGCGGTTGACGAAGGATTGAAGCATTCAGTGCATGACCAACATCAAAGCAAATTAAAGTGCATGAATGAAATAATACATTAATTAATTCAAATACCCCTAGGGGGAGGATGAATCAGGATAATTGCTATTCATAGGAAACTATTCGAGCTGGCCCAAGGATGAAATCTCATCTGATTTGTTTGATTTGTACATATCTATATAGTTATCACAGAGCTGCATCCGTATCAATGTCTTTTACTAATTTCGAGGTCATACAGTAGAAACAGCAGAGTGTTAGTTTATTGAATGATCAAACAATCACCAAAAAAAACAACCGCAATGCCCAGTCACTCCATTACATTACCAGAAATCTTGATGGTTCCAATCAGGCCCAAGGATATTCCGTTTGAGTTCGAACAAATCAAGAGACCTCTTGCGTAATTAGCGGTGTCTAGTCACATTTTCTAGCCATCATCATCCA
>JAKDMR010000085.1 GCA_030452275.1 Candidatus Nitrosocosmicus sp.
TATTATTATTGTATTCTCTTACAATTTCTATTACAAGGTTCTCTAAATTGAAATTTTCTTTATTCAGTATCAATAATTCATTTTCTAGTTGGGTAACATCCAATACTTTATCAATTAACCGTGCAAGCCTCTTTGTACTCTGATTTATAGTAACGATAAAGTTACTATAACTTTCAATATTTCCTTTGGTATTCATTAAGATATCTGAAAATCCCAACAATGATTGCACTGGATTTCTTAGTTCATGTGAAGCAATATTAATAAATTCTTTTTGTAGTCTGTCTTGTACTTTTAGTTTATCGTATAGCTCAGCTTGATTCCAAAGAGCTTCAAATATGGACGCATATGATTTAGAAATCCTGTGACTATTTGAATAGGATGAAAGTCCAATAGACTCAACCATATCAATCGAAGATATGTTTTTTGATTCGATTATCAATGATTTATTCTTGTCAACAATTAAGAACCCTATCTCAGTAAATAACCTGCTATTTAGAATTTTCAATTTGAAATTCTCAACATCCTTGAATTGAAATTCCAGAGGGATCTCATCAGAGTTAGAGCTGCCAGGCATCTTCCCATTAAAATTATCAAATATCGTCAAAATCTTGTTTTGCATTTCATTATCAGTTTCCTCTACGATAAGGATTCTGATATTTACATTCTTTTTTGATAGAGAGATATCCTTCATAAACTCCATCATTCCAGATTCGACCTGTCTTAAAAATGAATTAAAATTTGGAAGAATACCTAAAATTTCATATTTAGCGGATGATATTAAAGTACGAACTAATTTTACTGACTCCTCAGGATCATCGACGGTTTCTATAAACGATAATTCAGTTTCCTCTTCTAACGATTTTATGACTCTTTCAGGATCCTTGCTGTTCTTCCACAGCTCTTCAAATACATTTGTGAAATGATCTAAATATGAGGGGTCATTACTATACAGAATACTATCACTAGGATCGTATTTTTCTGTTCTCTTAACGGCTATGATAAGATCCGAATTTGTGACAGTATAATCGATAGAAGACATGTCTTTGATGTGTCTAATTTGTATTCCTAAATATAGTAATGCTTTAGCTATCTCTAGATTGTCTCTATTGATTTCAACAAGAATCCTTATTTGTTTATGTGTTTTTATCTGCTCATCAGTTAATTCATGTGTTATGGATTCTATAAGATAATTTTTGTTAATCCTTAAACCGTCAATAGATGTACAAATATTAATTTCAGAAGAATTCCGTACTACTCGCCTAAACTCAGTTTCTATTGAAGAATCACTAGATTCTGTGATTAGTCTTGTTTCATAAGATTTGATCCCTTCTCGTAATTCTTTAATCTTCTTTTGGGCAACTGTAGCATTCTTCCATAAAGTATCAAAAATAAATTGTCCCTGAGCAACAACTTCGTCTACATTGCTGTAGATTACTTCGGTTAATGGTTGTGCTTCTTGAAGGACTGTAGTAGCCATGTACTCGGCTTCATTTATAGCGATTCCTCCCTTGAGACCATCCATGTGTCTTAATTCAGTAACAATTTTCACCAATTCCTCGCAATATTGTAGATTCTCTTTTGTAATTTCGGTTATGCACCTAATTTTTCCTCCCCTTTTTAGAATACCCGCGTAGCCATTGTAGTATTGTGGGATTTCAATTACTATCGAAGGAGCTCGATGATCAAATGTAATATCCATCTTATGTTTAACATTTTTCATAAATTCAACGCCCTTTCCTACCGCATTTTCAGATCCATATAATAGCTGCGTATTCTTATGCAGATGAAGACCATGATGAGGTAATGACTTTTCATCAGATTTACCTGAAGCCATGGATATATGAAAAATTAGTACGTACGACTATAAAACCTATTTGTATAACACATAAAAATTATGTCAAGATTTTAGAAATTTAGGCATTAAAGAAATATAACACAATCACCTACCTATACATGATTTTTTATAAATGAATATGGTAATAGACGCCAGTTGGTTGGCTTCACATCTAGACGATGAAAATTTGGTAGTAATTGATTCTAGAGGAATTATGCCCTTTAGCTTCAGCCATATTAAGAAGGCTATACCAATGGATGTGAAAAATGTGATATCAACTGATGAGAATGGGTCTTATTTGGTAATTGCGCCACATGTAGCTGAACAAATATTTACTGACTTGGGTATTGATGACACAAAATTAGTTATCATATATGGTGAATACCCAGATCCTTCACTCGCAAGAATTGTTTGGACACTTATTTATTATGGTCACAAGAATGTAAAGATTTTGGACATTGGTTTTGAAAACTGGTTACAAAGTGGATATCCTGTAACAAAAGACTTTAGATCCAAGAATGCAAGGTCAAAATCAGACAGAGGATTTATTGCTCGTATTCAAGCAACTGAGAGAGCTGATGCGCAATTCATTAATGAAGAGAAAGACAAGCCTGAAATTACTATTATAGATGCACGCACCCCCCAAGAGCATTTCCAAGCGAGAATTCCAGGATCAATCCTGCACAATTATGAAGAGGGAATAGGAGAAACTGGAAAAATGATCAAAGATGTTGAAACACTAAAACAAGATTTCGAAAAAATAGGTATTGCCCAGGACAAACAAATAATATGTTATTGTCACTCTGGAATTCGAGCTGCACATACCTATTTGCAACTAAAACAAGCAGGTTTTGCCAATGTAAGACTGTATGATGGTTCTATCATAGATTGGGCCAAGCATAAATATCCTTTAAGATAAAAATTATCATAGATTTTGCACAGAATCTTGATAATTGAGAAACTTTTTGATACTCACAGAAGTAATCAAACAAGTAATAACTTTGGAAAATATCTTGATGGATTGATAAATAAAGGAATTAAGAATCTACTGTTGCCTGGAATCTATTAGTTGTTTGTCTGTCTTTTTACTTCATTCAAAGATTTATTCGGAATAGATTTGTTATCGAGTCAAATAATTATTTGGTCAATAATTGAAATATATATTTTTGATGACTAAGTATGTTTCTATAACTTGGTCTCAATGATCGATTTTGCCTTTTCAAATATTTGAATCCACATGGGCCATGTTAAAGTCCCAGTATTGGTATTTCGCATGCTTGGATGATACGAAACGATCAAAGTCCTTGTCGAATCTATTTGGTAAATACTGTTATGTTTGAAGTGCAATCCTGTTATATCACTCAATTTGCAATATGTATCAAAAGCCATTTTGCCTAAAGTTATCACTACTACTACACTACTTTTTAACAGATCTAACTCGCTTCTTAAAAATAGTGAACAATTAGAAATTTCAGCATTAGTTGGTTTATTCATCGGAGGAGCGCATTTTACCATAGAGGTAACGTATGCATCTGATAGACACAACCCATCATCAATAGATACGCTGTTGGGGACATTAGCAAAACCAGTTTCAAACATTGCTTTCATCAACCATTCCCCGGAGCTATCTCCTGTAAACATTCTTCCTGTTCTGTTACCACCATTAGCAGCTGGTGCCAAACCGATTATCAATAATCTCGCTTTAGGGTCACCGAATGATGGGACAGGTTTTGCCCAATAAGTATGGCCGCTATATCTTTGCGGCCTATAGTCCCCAACCTTGCGGATATGTTTCAGGAGCCGAGGACACAGGCTACATGCAGTGATTTGTTCATTGACTTTACCTAATGACAAATATTGTGTATCCGCCTCCATTTTTTTATTTTGGTGAGAACTAATATTTAATGTAGTTCTTTATTATTGATTTGAGTATAGATTTTACTACCAATGTATCTACTATTATGATGCTAACACATCACATTATTACAGGAACAATCAAATCAACCAGCATTGACGCAAATTATTAATTGACAAATTTGGTAGAAGATGAAAAGTCATTTAGGATTGCAATTTTGATTCAAATTTCAAATTGGATTTCTTATATTTCCAAGTGTAAGTGAAATTAAGAATCAGAGTACAAAACAGAAGCATTAAATATCAAAATTTATTATACCTAGTATGCACCCACTAATTGAATTCCAATACTGGACAGTTACTGAATTTGTAAGACAGTTGATCGAAGGCAATGTGATTTCGACAATTGGGGATAAGGACGTAGATGATTTGGATAAGAAAGTACTGCAATGGATAGAACGAAGCTATGAAAAAGACTTTGATGTTCACGAGGATGGGAAGTTACAAGATCTAACTAAAGAAATATTTGAACAAATTGTTTTTCTCAGACTTACGGGATTGTTATCGGGGATTTTGTCCATACACAAGTTTGGCAAATCTTAATTCCCAAACCTTTTTAAAATAGTATTTTTGAGTCGGTACCTAGGTACGTATCAAAAAACAAATCCGAATTTAAAGTATAAAATTCAGATTTTTACACACTTTCAAATTATTGGAAACAAGAGTGAGAAAAGAGTGGTATATGTTATTGTGAAAACTATTGTTTGAATGAGGCATATCGTAGATCAGCTGTCTGATAGCAATATCCTATTAAGTCCTAGTAATTAAAAAAAGTATATGAGGTTATAGGAACATATTCAGGATCAAGATGGTTTTCATCTGGATTATCATCAAGGGTCTGAGCATAAACAACCATCGTCAAGATTTTGTTTTTTGTGTTTAAAGTATCTGGAAGTTGGAATTCCAAGTCAATATTATTCTTATTCAAATCCCACTTTTTTGCTTCTATTATATTGTAGGAATCATCCTTTTTTTCCTGAATATATTCCAAATCTGATGGTAAGGGTTTAGATATCATTAATTTAAGATCTCCAAAATCGTAACTATTCTTGTCTCTATTTTTTTCATAATTCAGTTTGGTTGGAACCTCGTCTAAGAAGAATGAAACATGATTTATGACAAAATTAAATTTATTTTGATCATTTATTTCAGCTTCCAATATTATATCTTCATTATTTTTTAGGATTTTAAGATCGGAGTTTAAATAGTGATTTTCAAAATTCTGTACCATGACAAAATAGTACTCATTAAATGCGATGCCAATACTGACGTGGGTATGAAACTTGTTTAAAATGTTATTCTTGTGTCCGTTGTTGCAACAAGCCTCATCGTTATTCATCATCGAATATTCTAAATCATCAATTGCTTTATACTGATCAATGACTGGACAGTAAAACCGCTTGAAATCAAAACACAAATCAGATGCTTTGTGGTAATTTTGGCCATCGTTTGAAAGTACATAACTTATTTGACCTACGTTTTGTTGAACATAGCCGGTACCGTTATATAGCGAATACAGCATGTAGGGTTTAAACCCATCCGTAGTCATGTGAGAAATAGTCTTTGTTTGTAATAACTCATTTGCATGAATTTGGGCAGCGGAGTTATTACTTTGTAATAATGGGAAAAGACCGTGTTTTGCCCGATCCTCATTTATCTTGGATAAAGCAAAATTCTTTAATGCCTGCACAGTCTCTGAAGAATCATCATAGTTAATCGTGGGGAGAGAATTGGATGCGTTTGATAAAGATACATTGGGAATAAGTAAAGCAAAAATCAAAAAGGAACCAACTAACAATGGTTGGTATTTACTATGCATATACAATGACCTTTCATAAAAAATAATATTTTTATTTTTTGTATTATTCATGCAGTAAAATCTTCTTATTTTCCCTCTATCTCTATCATATTAACTATTAGTTTATTTATCTTATCGGATAGGAAATAATGCCTATTTATCTGCATATTTATTCGATAAATGGCTCACAGTTTGATTTTTCCTAAATTCAAAAATTTTCTTTAAATTATTTTCTACATATCCTTCCATTAATTTTTCTAAAAAGAAAAAGGGTAATTCGAATTCAATCTTGTCTGTAACTACTGTTTGATTTTTTCCAATTTCTGAAAATAGGTGTATATGTTTCCATTTTTTGAATGGTCCTTTTACCATTTCATCAACATAAACATGTTTAGATGTATCAACCATAGATATTTTTGAATTCCATTTGCTGTTATAAAGGACCAGCCTCCCTGATACAGTCATTCGGAGACCTTCGACAATTAGTTTATCGGAGGATTCAATAATCTTTAATTTCAGGTTGGGTGGCGTGACTATTTCCAAATGCTTGATATCGGTATAAAAGTTCCAAACTTCATCTATGCTACAATTGACCTTGAATGATTGTTCAAAAAATTTCAATTTTCAATGAATCACCAGATAAGTCAATTTTTAAGCTTTTCTAGAATGAGAAATTCATTTCCATCGATATCTTTAAACATCGCATGAATTCCTAGTATAAATTTTAAAGGATTACGAGAAAAAGTAACTCCTTTTGCTTTTAGATTGATAAAGGTGCTATGAATATCATTGGTTTTAAAAACTATCACAGGCATTGGTTTTAGATCTTTACTGGAAATTAGTGATTTTGGATACAAATTAATTGAGGAATTTGATGATCTGGGGGTAATCTCCACCCATCTGAAGTTCGATTCTAATTCCAAATCGCATATAACTTTAAATCCTACCTTTTGGACCCAAAAGGTCAAAGATTCCGGTTGATCTTTTACAAAAACAGAGGTTGAACCAATTCCAGTTATTTCCATATATCTAATTAATTCACATTCATCCCGCTTTCCTTTTAATGCTTTATGTCGCATTGAAATAAGAAATCAATTATTTAGATATTTACGAGATAGGGTTCAAATTTCATATCCATTCATCTTTTACTATATGATAAATCTTCTTCCTGATGTCATCTAGATTAGTCTTTTCAACAATTAATCCTTGATCTTTTAGTTCCTCCAACCCTGTTTGAACGGTTCTACGTGGTAAATTAGTAATGTTAATTAATTCGCTTTGCTCCATAGAATTTCTAGTTCGAATAATATAATAAATAAACTTTGTAGCTGGACTACCTTTGGCTATTTTTTTCATGCTGGAAATTCCATAACTAGATCGGGATAAGAATCCCTTTCTCTGTGATTCAATGGATATCACGTTCTCCAAATTTGTTTCACCAAGATTTACCCTTTGACCGAATTCAGCAATCATTGCTGATTGTTGAATTTCCAATGGAGTTTCAAATATGATCTTATTTGGAGATATTTTCGACGTTACTGCACCGACTATATTCCATTTAATATTTCCTTTTTCGTCGTATATACCTACAGCATATCCCAGATTACCTTCAAGGAGAATTTTTTCTGAACCCACTTCTATTGCCTCATTAATTTTAGTAATTGATTGATCAAACGAAAGTTGCCTTCTCGGATCTTTCTTTCCTACTTTCCATAGTGCTACTAGGTCTTTAGACTTTAATTTGGCAGCAATCTGTTTCTTTTTTTCTAAAGATAATTCAATATTATTTTCACCTACTTCAATAATGTCAAATCTCAGCTTAGAGGCATCTTCGACGTATTTATCAAATGATTTTTCTAACAACGCATATTCTGTGAGTGTACTCCCAACAGAAACCAATATGTCATGTTCATGGTAGAAATTTATCCTATCCATCAGTTGATCGTTTGAAATCAAGAGTGGCAGAGGACCGTAAATTTTTACAATATCTATTAGCGGTGAAATTATTTTGAAATTCGTACTATCAAACCCTTGAAATTTATCTACGATATATGTAATTCCTTCTTTCCTCGGTTTCTGCCAATCAATCCTTTTGGTAGATAAATGGTCGAGCATAAGTATCAATAGGAAACGAGGTATATTGAATTATACCTTTATGTTTTACGGTGGTATAATACATAATA
>JAKDMR010000605.1 GCA_030452275.1 Candidatus Nitrosocosmicus sp.
CTGCCAGAATAATATCAAATAACAAGACTACGTTTTTTTATTATGGTTTATGATTTGCAATAAAACTTATCTAGCAATTTTTGATCATTGATTAAGACGTATTGCAACAAAATGGATATTTTATGCCTAAAAACTTCGTGGCAGGTCCTGTCAATATCCCCGAGTTTTTCAGAATCATGAATTTACAACCGCTCTTTTATTGAATAAATTTCGCGTATTGCAAAGAGCAATACTTTGTAGGATAGTAGTTGAAATTTGATCTTTGGTTTCATACTCAAAATATGACTATTCATTTGATCTGTTAAGTCGAGTCAAATCCGGTGTCTTTGCTGGAAACATGTACGATTAGAAAATGTGGTGTTCCTCACACTAGACATGTCAAATCAGGCTTGATAAAATTACGATGCAAAACATTACTGAATCTTGTCAAGGTAACATAACGGCAAGTGTAGCAGGTATTCATGGATTAAACATTTGGAGATATTGTATTAGATTTCGTATATTTTAATTTAATAAATGGCTTGATTTGTCAATAGTATTAGAAATTAGTTAATAGTCATTCAAAACTTAAATAATTTCTTGATTATACACATACATGCCTTCAGATAACGGATTTAGTCAAAGTCCAAATCATTTCATGGTATTAGACGCAATCTCTATGGGTGTGAACAAGTTAGACAGCATTACCAAAAGAACAAATTTGTCCAAAGATGAAGTTGAATTGATTGTAAATGATCTGCAAACTCAAAAACTAATTACCAAACAGACAAAAAAAGGTTTTTTTGGTAATAAGAAAATAGAAGTTTATGTTACTGAAACAGGATTCAAAATACTGGAATCAAAAAAACAAGAACTAGTCAATAAATCCAAATATCTCCAACAACTCTACGAAACCGGTAATAGAGGTCAAATGCAGAGTTACATGAACAAAAACAGAAGCTGGATGCCGATGATGTTATTTTCTGGGTTAATAAACATGGTAATGTTTACTTCTATGATGTCTTTTATGGGAATGCCAATGAATCCATCTGAAAACGCTCAGGGTGAAGCACAAGCAGCTGAATCAGGAGGGTCTGGAGCTGAAGATTCAGGAGCAGCATCTGACACAGGTGATACGGGTGATTATAGCGATATGGACATGGGTGGAATGGACACTGGAGGATTTGATTCCTTTTAGCAACCACTACAAAAAATAATGCGATTGCTCCGTGCCTACTTTTATGGTTAGAATTAGAGCTGTCAAAATGTTTTTTATAAATTAGTAACTATAATAATATGTGATTTTTCATGGCAGGATTTAAGAGTATTTCCGAACTAAAGAAATTAGTTGCTGCAGGTTGCAAAATAGACAAGGTAGAACCACCGGTGTATGGGTCAGATATAGAGACCGTCGTAGTAAGGGTTTCAATAAAATGTCCAGATGGTAAAGTTTACACAATTAAAGCATATAAGGAAGAGTCATCTGCTTTAAGAGAATTTATACGAACAAATAAACTTGAAGAATTGACTTAGCTTTTATGTATTGCCCGCCCAGACACTCTTAAACTCGTAATAAAAGTGCTCTAGCACTGCATATCTACAGATGGGAGTGGTCTTAAAAAATTGACTCAAAAGAATATCATTCTAGATATCAGATTTGGAGCAAACAAAGGGGATATATGTGAAGAATATAATAAATCGGATCCAAAAGATGCACACGATCTTGTAATCAGGTTCATTAACTCTGATATTAGCTTACATTAGAAAGTTCAGGCCATACAATTAAATTAATAATAATTATCCAAAATGATATTTTTTCTATTACCTAAAGATAGGATCCTATTCTGAAAATTAGGTTTTTTGTCAATTCTATACTGATTAACATAAGTTCATACATTAGTAAATGATTTTCAATCTACAATAAT
>JAKDMR010000606.1 GCA_030452275.1 Candidatus Nitrosocosmicus sp.
TATTAACTAATTATGACAGTACTTGTATACATTGGTATACATTTGTGTCGCTATTGCAGATAAAGCTAATAAAGGAATCGACAAAAAATTCTATACTTGATATATTAGTCAATCTATTTAAAAAGCGTTTAGTGTTTCACGGATTCAGGCGTCTTGATTGAGTGATGTAGATCCATAAGTGCTCATATGAATATGGATCATGCTTGTTTACCAACATACCTCTTATACTCACAAATCTATTCTCAAACCATTTTTGTCGATGTCCTCTTTGATTTGAAAGATGGCATTATCCCTATCGCTGCCAGTCAAGGAATGCTATATTTATCTATCGGGGACTTCATTACTTTTCTTTTGTGTCTAGTGCCATAATTATCTTGAAA
This sequence comes from Candidatus Nitrosocosmicus sp., assembly GCA_030452275.1. Lineage (GTDB taxonomy): Archaea > Thermoproteota > Nitrososphaeria > Nitrososphaerales > Nitrososphaeraceae > Nitrosocosmicus. Next base: position 381 of record JAKDMR010000606.1, read on the forward strand.
TACAATCCGTAATCTTATATAATATTTGGATAGGGTCGACTATATCCACCATGTTTGACCAATGGTAGATGTCAGCTAGCCCTAGAATCATCTTCTTGGTAACCTCGTCATATCCTCTTACTGGTTTAACCTCTAAACCTAGAAATTCTTTATATCATATCATCTTTTGACCACCACTTGACACGCCCTCTATGACACACCCGTTGGTCTTACAAACTTTGACTCAAACGCACGGTTAGGATACCCATAATTTCGGTAACGTTTGAATATTTGGGTGTTTGAAGTATATGTATTATAACCTTTCTTTTGGCTACCCGTAGTCCCTTCTCATTTTCTTCTAGTAGAGTTTGGCGCCAGCTACAAGCAACATTGTCAATGAGGAAGTTGCCCCTCATCATCATGATCCAAAATGATTAACAAAAGATCAGGATCTAAGCTAAAATGATTAGTTTACATGAAAGTATATCATATTTACACAACTGTTGGCTAGCTTAGAACACATCCAATAAAATCTTGAACTATGGTTGACAATATTCATAAATAATACAAACTTACTCAAACTGCAATGACGCAATTTGGTCCAGATGGCAATCATTTATTGCTATTAAATCGTATCCTAAAAATTTGAAGAGAATTCGCTCTATGACTCCCAAAGCTTAGATTCACTCTTTTTGATATTTTGTATTTGGAAACCAACCTTTTCAGCGATTATAGCGATTATAGCAAATTCATTTAAGATTATGGGATCTTTTTCATTTTGCATTGTCATTCATCTTCTAATACGAATTGCGTGATATGCCTTTGTTTGTTATAGAATTTCTTCAATGTTTGAATATTGTTATAATAAATAGACATTTAACTAATATAGGATACAGCAAACTTTTTATCTATGTGTCAAGTTGAATCCCTAGATGAATAAGAAAAGCGGCAACAAACCCGCTGCGGTGTTTCTAATTGTAACCTTTATCGCAGGAGCATCCATATTAGCTAGTATTATTGCACTACTTCCAATGGCTGAAGGTCACGGAGTTCAAGCTCAGCTTCAAAGTAGATTCGTTAGAATCAACAATGAAGCTTTTTCCGCCCAATCCCTAAACACTGGTGACACATTGGTAGTTACAGGCGAGCTTCAAAGTTTGGTAAACAGAGAAATGAGAGGTTGGTTATCCCTTTTCAGTGAATCTACTAATGCTGGTAATAGATGGGAATTCGTCAGTAGAGACCCGCCGGGTAATGTAATAGAAATCCTACCACAAGAAACCATTCCATACCGACTTGAAGCAAAGGCCTTAGAACCTGGGATTTATCACGTTCACACACAACTCAATCTCGCAAGTATCGGTCCAGGTTTGGGTCCCGGTCAAACTGTACAGGTAGTTGGCGAAATAATACTGAAGCCAATTCCATATAATAACATAATATACCAAAGCATAATTATAGCTGCTGGGCTTGGAGTAACATTTGCTACAAGACCGTGGCAAGTAATTTAATCTATTTTTTTTATTTCATAATTCAGTAAAGCAT
>JAKDMR010000607.1 GCA_030452275.1 Candidatus Nitrosocosmicus sp.
AATATGAGGAACTATTTACTGAGGACGGTTTAAGAATATATGTTAAATGGTATAGGTGTTTTCCATATTCAGCTGTTATTATAGGGAAGGGCATATAACATACACGAATATTGCAGTAGCACTAATCCGCAGTCAACGCTTTGGACTTTATTAGTTGCAGATTTAACAGTTATCTTCTAAGTCCATGATAAGGGGAATTCTTTTTCCCAGAAATATTGAACTTAAAGAATTATTATTTTGCAAGGTTCAGCCTAGATACATGCATAGTATACACAAATAGGTCTAAACGGATTAGTCCGTCCATGTTATTGCTTCTTGTTTATCTTTATTATTTCTGTAAAAGAATTTTCATTCATCAAAATACTGGTAAAAACCATTATTTGGAAAAATATTATCAAATGGAATAAGATCTGAATATGAGTCAAATCTCAATCAGTCCTATTTACCGGGTTACTAGCATATGCAAATTGATTAATTACGCCACTGATGTCTAATCCTCCTATACTAGGAATCTCTGGGATTTGGAACTCTGTTATCCCTATGGAGAATCCATCTACAGAAGAGAGTTTACTTCTCCATACTAACGCTCTTGCTGGAGTAAATATCCATGCGTTTCTAATTATTACATTTTTCAAATGAATATACTGCCGAGCTTCATTTTCGGGTTCATGCTTTAATTGTCTTAGCATGTTGATATATTCATGCCTAAAATCTTCAAAGATTTGTCTATTCTGGGGTGTAACTATGAGTCGAAATTTGTTTTATCTATCGATTGATAGATTTCAATCATTTTGTCATAGTATAAGTCGCTTTTTATTAGGTCTCCTGTTATTATGGCGCCATTAATTATTATTGTTAAACTAGAACCAATTCCAGTTTCTTCTACTTTATCTTTAAGAACTTGAGGATCTTATCGATCTTCTCTTCAGACACTTGTATAGATATTATTAAGATCCATAAAATTACTAGGTATATTATCCTAGTCACGTATGTATTTAGAATTAAAAATCAAAGGTTTTCTTAATAATCTGATTAGTAATAAATTCTTATGATTAATGAACATGACAGAGTTTATCAATAGTATCGATATAGAATTGGAGAAATGAAAACATGTGAAATTTGTGGCGGAACAGTATCTTATGGAACTAATAACACATTATGTTCATCTTGTACCAGTATTAGAGAATCTGCAATGGCTTCAAAAGGCCTTCTTGAAGATCATATATGTGGTTGTATTAATACGGATAGACGGAATTGCCCATTGTGCAAGAAACCATGTCATCATGATGCGTCCTTAAACCCTAAGATACTAATTTCACCAATGTAATATGTGGTCCACAACTACTTCAGTCCTAATAAGAAATGGTGTTGTCCAGAAGATGTCGGTATAATTCATTTAAGGATTGGATTTGAAGTGTATGAGGTATGGTCATAATTCAAAAACATCGGCCTTTATTCTAGTATGATATCAACAAATCGCAAGTGTATGCTTTACCTATTTATCCTTGATAGTTGAAATAGGAACAAATTTGCAGTTGTTTTCACCGAACCCTTATACCATAAGGGACTTAATCCCGCCGAACCCGATACCAATATTAGTAGCTATGGAAGATATATTCGTGTTGGTGCTTACGTTAGGTAGATTATTTTGTATGTGACTTGGCAAAAAAAATTTGTGATAGATTCATCTGGGTGTCTGTCTCAAGTAGTTAAAATTTTTAGAACACAATACTGCTGCACTGCTATCTTGTTGTGTTGAGTTTCCTTATATAATGGGACAGTCATAATGAGTATTCTCCGAAGCTAGATTGAGCTCCAGCGCTATTTTGAGTTGTTAATGATTACTATATAGAAATAATTGGAAAAAGTCTTATTTATCGCCTAGTTGTCATCTCCACCACT
>JAKDMR010000608.1 GCA_030452275.1 Candidatus Nitrosocosmicus sp.
GCGGAGATGACAGTGGCGGAGATGACAGTGGCGGAGATGACAGTGGCGGAGATGATAACTAGAGATAATTAGATGAGTTTTTCTAATTATTTTTTTAACAACACTTATCAATTTTTCAATGTGTTTTTGTTTCAATAATTTCATAATGTACAATCTCGGTGCGCGAAAAGGAGTCCAAAAATGTGATTTGAATGAAAAATGATATTCAAAATATTTTATCCGTAGAATCATCTAGTGATGACTTCGTGTGTGTGAAACAAATATCAGGTATTTCAACTAATTAAGAAATCCTATATATTTGATTATTGAGATTCTTATACTTAATAAATGGTGGATAAAGTAGGGGTAACAATTACAAATTTAGAAAAAAAACATGAAGGAAAAGCAGGATACGAAAACATGTATTCGGTGGCTAAACATGTCTACATAGATAATGGACTAGCAGATACTACTGGTTTTGCCATTGATAAAGAGAATCTTAAAATCATGAGGGCCAAAATTGATGCGGTGTTAATTGATGAGACTAAAAATCAAATTAATCCAAACAAGAAACCACAACAGTCACAACTATCATAATACTATTCTATTAAACTGAGTTAAAATTAACAATAGCCATTATGTTGATAATTCAAATCAAATTCTTATGAAAAAAGTCAGTTGGATAACAGTTATCCTACCATGACCTTCAATCTTCCCTCAATATAGGCAACTGCATTTCTGTCATGATCACCACTAAAGTATATCATTTCATCAATACTATTAGAAAATGCTTGATTGAGTCTTGATGACATGATTTCAAGGAATTCATAGGCGTAATCATTAGTTTTACCTGCCAAATTATTGGTCGCAACATAACTGTCCATTTCCTCCTTATCCTGTACACAATCAGAATTTGTTGGAAGAGCCTTACATGTTTCATACGTAAAGGATACCAAAATATTGCAATAGCCACTTTTATCCATATCCAACATATCCATTATTGAATCGTCTTCTTCCTTTGCGGTACAAAGGTTGATATTTCCTGAAAGGCTATATTCTATAGCATCCCACGCGGATGCCTGACCGATGGACGATTGTGGACTTCGAGCATCACTTGCCACCTTTTTGATCAGTTTATCAAACGGAACCCCTGTGTTGTGGATGTTTATTATGTCTTGAATGGTAGTGCTCTTAGAAAATTCAATGTTAGAAAGATCCGACTGAGGACTCGACGAATCTTTGGAGGATCCTGTTCCTGCTAAGTCAACAGTGAAATTTGATGAACCGGTGGATGGAATCATAGACATGTTGGATGAACCGGTGGATGGAATCATAGACATGTTGAATGAACCGGTGGATGGAATCATAGACATGTTGGATGAACCGGTGGATGGAATCATAGACATGTTGGATATGAACGAAGGTGTTTCCTTTGGCAGTTGCACTTTATCTTCTACTTCGGTCCCTGGCTTGAAAAATTCGATAGAGTTAATTATTGCCCTTATTTCAGGAAGATATCTAGGATATACTCCAGGTTCATTATAGTAACTCAATTCATAGAAGCCATTTTTCAGAAACCACAAAACATAGTTTTTGTCTTTGTCTGATCCAATGTATTCCATTTGCCATGCATCCGTTCCATTCGCAAGTTTTGTTTGATTATCTTTTATGGAGGTAAGATTTTTGGACTTCAGGTTATTATCGTATTGAAAAGTCATGAAGTCCACTAATGATTTACATTTGCACTTATTCGCAAATGATTCTATGGCTTGGGAATATATAGAAAGATGAATACTTGCATTCATTTTATTTTCTAAGATGATTAGACAAGAAGGCTCGCAACTCTGTATTTCATTTGTGCCATTTGAAGTATACCATTTAACATATATTCTTAAACCGTCCTCAGTAAATAGTTCCTCATAT
>JAKDMR010000609.1 GCA_030452275.1 Candidatus Nitrosocosmicus sp.
TCATTAAAATAAATTGACAAATATTAGAAGAGATTTAATTGTAACAATTTCAGAATGAAAATTATTGTCATTCCAAATTTGTTGTTTCATTGTATTAGATTAGATGAATTAGAAAATTCACATGAAGATAAGGGTGACTATGGAAGAAATGCTATTGATTGTATAAAATGTGGATTCAGAATGGGAGAACATATAGTTGGAAATCTTAAATGCTTTAAATGTGGTTTGGGACTTGATTAAAGTAATTTCCCTTTTTAACTACATATTTCTCTGTCAAACGTCATCCAAACTATGAGCTATTTGACTTGCAACATCTAACTTATATTCAAATAAATTTCGAACTAAATTTGTTTGGCACAATTAACGAATGATTGAAAAGAGGAGATTTTATTATATCATAGAATCTGAGAGTTATCAAAAAGCAAAGATCCATCAGTCTTCATAGTCAAAAGTAATTTAATCCAATGTAATGTACTACACTAAAAATTATTAATTCAGTGGGTTTTCAGTCTGCTTACAATGACGGAGTATTACTTGTTCAAATTGCAGTCATATTTAAGTAAATTGAAACGAAATCAATTACAACCCATGTTATCTACTGATAATATATTGAAATATGATAATAATGCTGATGAGTAAAGTAGTACTTGAAAAGATATAATGAAAAAAATGACTGACGGATTAGATCTAAAAATATCCGAAATCCTAAATGAAAGTTACATGGACATTCATGGACATGAGATAACATTTGAAAAAACAGGAAAATTCGAATACACATCTGTATATAATATTAACTGTAATAGAAAGTATATTATTGACTTGTCACCAGTTACAGCATCAGTGAAAGAAGTCATGATTCCGAGAGAAGATGTGGTATACAGCGATAATTATTACTCTAGGAAGGACCGAAAGCATAAAACACAAATTTTTAATTAGACTAAGTGGAAACAAAATTTGTATCTTCGTTGTCTAAGATTTGAGTAATGAAGAAAAATTTTGTAGTATAAGACTGTCCTTTTGAGGCATATCCAGATTTGCACAATTAATTGATTCTGAAATGTTTGTTTCTATTCATTCTTTCGAAATTTATTTAGACAGAAAGATATCTTATTAATCATAGTAATTTAAAAATGAAGCAAAATTGTATACTAGTGAACCATGTTCGTACTTTTAAGAAAAAGTAAAGGAATTAACCATAGATGAACTCGATTGCAATTGACCCATTGGAATTGTTGTTCTGTTTTAATCTTTGCAATAATCTCTCAAGATTAATATCATTGTCTAAATGCTCTTCATCTTTAACTGCTATGAATTGATTCTTATAGGTTCTCTTAAAAACTTCATAATTAGAATAAAGCCATTTGTAATTATCTTTTAATTCTCTTAATTTATCAAGTTCACAGTCCATGAACATGTGCGGATCCATGTACAAACTTGGTTTGTATTTCTTATAGTCATATTGTATATAGTCTATATCAATATCAATACTTTACATACCAGGTCCATCGAAATATTTAGATTAAACAGATCAGGCCCTTAGAATGCCGAATTGACTCAGCACTATAGTTTCGTGCGAACTGCTATGCTATGTTACTAAGGTGAAATGAATATCTGTTCTAAAATCACAAATTTATCTCGAATAGAGTAAGTTTAGCTTCTTTTTCCGATTATATGTATTTGAAATAACCCCTTATGAAATTCAACAAAAAACTACAATAATTAAGATATTTATTATGAGAGTAGATTATATATCAAATATGGTAGCTAATAGTAATAGTAATAAGAAAAATGTAGAAAATAATAAAATCAAAAAGGAAAATAAGGATTCAGTTGATTCTACAAAAAACAATAAGAAAAATGTAGAAAATAATAAAATCAAAAAGGAAAATAAGGATTCAGTTG
>JAKDMR010000610.1 GCA_030452275.1 Candidatus Nitrosocosmicus sp.
TTGAGCGTCCAAGACCAAGACAATGACGGAAATAACGCAGCAGGACAACAAAATGACGGAGATGACAAGAAAGGTAAAGGAAATGACGGAGATCAAGAAATCGATCAAGATCAAGACAACAAACAAAATGCACAATGTGTTTCTGGTGAAGATGCAATCGTATCTTGTAACAATTTGAGCTTCCAAGAACAAATTAACAGCGGAAACAATGCATTAGCACAAGACTAACATCTTCTTTAATTTTTTCATTTCGTCGTTTGATTTTTATTTAAAGTTTTTTCTTATTCTATAGGAATGATCACCCACAATGTCTTTGATTGTATCATGAAATAATCAACTTTAGTTCATCCATTCATCCATTGGTTTATCTGGTTATTTCAAAAAGTTCCAAATTTAGAAAATTAAAACGAAATTATTTGGATAACATCTTGTATCCTTTTACGAAGGATCAATTTAATTTATTAAAAGGTTGAATTTATTATTAGTTATAAAATGGGTAGTAGAAAGAGAAAAACTGCAAGACCAGTACGAAAAACAAAGTCTACTGAAGGACGATGTCCAAAATGTAAGACCATAGTAAGATTTAATGTTTCTGGCCAAGTGGGCAGCGAGATCTATGAATGCATAGGTTGTACTACAAAGTACAAAATTGATGAGCTGTAATTAAGACTATAACAGATTGTTGGCAGAATACCTGATGTTAAATCACGGGAATGTTTTTTTATTGCAAAATTTTTAGGTATTTAGTGTCTAATAGAATAGAGTACACCGATAAAGTCTATTTATACAGCAGTGGAATGCCTGCAGAATTGATAGATAGAAGCAAAGAAAAATTAAATGAACATGGAGTTAATATAAACGATTTAATAGTAATTGAATCACCTGAAAATGTTCCTGAAGGAGCAATTATGATAACTCTCTGGCCTCATTATTTGTCTGTGGCAAAGGTGAAGAGAGTCAGAGAAGGGTCTATCTATGCACCTCAGTTATTTAATATAGATTTGTAAGTTTACAAAACATCATGTTTTTGACCTTTTTTTGCAAAAGAGACAAGCATAAAGAATGTCCCGGTAATTGGCCCATGGACGAGACTTGCGGTCCCGACGAAGACTGCTCCTTCGATATGAAAATGGTAAAATGCGAATGCGAATGTCATGATACAAATTCAATTAACTCAAATAAAGTAGATATTAAGAAAAAAGTCTAGTATTTGTTTTATACTCAAATATGTGATTGCGCCATGATTATGTTGGTCAACAAGATTGAGCGGTAGATTATCCACCACCACTACCATACCACCACCATTATAATAAGACCAGTCAAACAATTTTTTTACAATACTGAAAGTTGAAAAATGTCTTTATTTTTTTCTAATTATTGGCAAAAAACAAGAAATAATAATGCTTTTTAAAGCAATACAAATACAACTGTATTAACGATGGAAAATAAATATAATAATCCAAATAAATCTGTTTATCATAACAAGTGTATCGCATTTTTGAATGTTTCTGAAAAGATTCGCTATGTTGGAATAATAAATAGATTTGGTAGAACATTATCCGGAAAGCTGCGAAAGAATGTGAAGCCATTGTTATCTCCCGGACAGGCTAGGGATGAACACTTTATCGAATCTATGAGACAGCAGCTTCGGAATTCCTTTGAGTCCTCGATTGGAAAAACCATATTCTCTATTACAAAAAATGAACTTGTTACTCTGGTATTAATTCCGTCTAAAACTAATGATGATGTTCTATATTATGTGACTATAGACAAGGACGTTCCACTAGACGAAGTCAATAACATCATAAATAAAGTAATTGGAATAGAAGGTTAAAAAGAAAAAAATGATCTTTACTAATCTAATTATTTAAAATTTATTCTACTTCTCATTTCTTTA
>JAKDMR010000611.1 GCA_030452275.1 Candidatus Nitrosocosmicus sp.
TCATGTAGAGTATTGTCCTATATGCGGAATAAAATTTGAATTTGATTAAATATTAAATTCTTTTTGTCTTCCTTTTGTTAATAATATCGGTAACTCTTAAATTGTCTTTATCTCTTATTTCAAATCATTTTTTCTGTTAAATTCTTGGATATCTTTAGTATTTTGATCCCTGTTAAGGATTCTCTTGTTAAGTTGATTTGATAGCGATAGAATCATTATAATTATTTCTCTACTTATACTAATTCCTCTATTGTTGTTTCCTGAGTTTGAATTTTTAATAAATCACATTTCCTCTTTTCTTGTATATATAGATGTCATGTAAAGATAAAAAAGGATTATCCTCAAATAATGATGCTTCTCCTTAATGTATTAATCTGTATCTAGCCTCGGTTCTGGTCAGTCTTATTTCTCTAAGATCATATACGGGTATTGCAGGATTATTCTATATCTAGAAAGAAAATCCTGTCCTAAGATCGACGGCATCTTGGATATTACATCATGTTCTTTAGTATTTCGGGGTCTTATGTCTTGAACTGCTATTTGATCAAAGTATTCTAAAATTCCAGTATATTTATTTGGCAGAAAAAATATACCACAATTGGGGATCATTTTTGTTTGATTATTATTTCCGTCTATTATTCCTTCAGTTAGCTGACTAAAATCTACTCCAATTACATTCGCGTCATTTAACGAGATAGAGGTATATGGAGAAGTAGTATCAATCAAAAAAGGTATTCGTATCAAAGGATTTTTTACATTAATGGATTGAACATTTCCTTGAATAGAGAATAATCCCGTAGCATAGTTTACGGAAGCATAAAGTTGCAATGTTTTTATTCTCTAATAGATTAATTTAACATTTCCGTCAAAATTTGCTGGATCAACAATGCATGTGAATATTTATTATCTTCTCTTATTCTCGTTAATAACACTTGTAAATTGTCGTCACTATCTAAGACCTTCTCATGATCTATTGCCACGAATTTATTAAGATATTTTTCAATTAACATTTCATAATGGTCTAAAAACCATCTAAAGTTTTCATTTGATTGATTGAGAGTTTTAGGCAGTTCGAGTAATGGGATAATGTTATTCATGATGGATATTTTTAATTATTCTAATATTGCTTATAAACCATTTTGCATTTTTAAGATATTAAAATGACTAGTAATATTGCATTTTTGAGTTAATTCAATTGGAATTGAGGACCTATTAAATTTTCAGGTGCCGAATCAGTGGCTACTATAACCAATACTTCCTGACTAGGATCGTTATAATTATGCCCTTAAACCATTTGAAATTACGACCAAGTCCTTCCTATTTAGCGAATCTAATCATAGTGAAATGAAATGCTAGTATATTTGGATTGCGTTATGTTGTATTCTAATCTAATTATTTTCCTATTTTGAATGGGTTTTGATTCATTCATCGTTTCTTCATTAAGGTTAATTGTATTTACTTTCTCATTTAGAAAGGTGAACACAAACTCATAATCCTTTAAGGTTAATGAATAGAATTGTTTAGGCTTATCCGATGAATTCTTAATAATGTGTTCAATATTTTTAGAAAGAACTGTAGTTTTTTCTCTATTATGTGTTAGGATGGCACTAATAACTTCACTTTTATCATTACTGGTAGTCCTATCAATAGCAGAGATCAAGTCAAGCAAATAAGAATTTAGTTTAAGCCTAGGTTTATCTCCACCAGCTAGGAAGAAAGAATCAATAGGATTATGCAATATTTTTAAATCCATGATTGATTGGAGGTCATCAAATGATTGATTTTCTAGATATCGGTTGAGGAATTGTATTTCGCTACTCACTAAAGGGTTTTCAAATTTATATTTTTTTCTCTTTTGAAGATAATCAATAAATATACCTCCATGAGGGATGAACTG
>JAKDMR010000612.1 GCA_030452275.1 Candidatus Nitrosocosmicus sp.
AATTACAGTGGATGAATGTAGAATATTGATGGGGGCTTGGAGACTTAACTTACTAAAGCCAGACCCTTCCACTTTTGCAATCTTACCAGAATATTTTGACAAGAATAATCATAACAAAAAAAATTATGCCTATCCCTCCATAGCTGCCCGTATGTTTGTTGATATTTATGATGGGTATGGCGGTAAGAGATATTCAAGAGATTGCAGATATATAGCACAAAAAGCAGAAGAATTCTTAAAGGCTAGGGGCTTTGAGAAAAGTTATTGGGGGCCGGAATTAGAATTTTTTATATTTAACAAAATATCTCTACTTCCAAATCCGATGTCTTCAGTAAATTGTTCTGGTGGATCAGGATACTCAATAGAATCTGGAGAAGCACCATGGAATTCTTCTGGTGGTAACGAATATACTATTCCATTTAAAGGCGGATATTTTCCTGCACCTCCAGCCGACAGTTTAACTGATTTAAGAGACGAAATATCAGAAACATTGCAAGAATATTTTGGAATAAAAGCTGATGCACATCACCATGAGGCTGCAACAGCCGGACAATGCGAAATTCAAATGGTGTATGATGATCTCACCAGAATGGCAGATAATGTAATTACCTATAAAAAGACCGTAAAAGAGGTTGCTGCTAAAAGAGAAATGATCGCAAACTTTATGCCTAAACCAGTAGCCCTTGATAATGGTTCAGGTATGCATGTAAGCCAAAGTTTATGGACAAAAAAGAAATATGGCCATGATGTAAACATGTTTTTTGATCCTTCCGATGATTATGCAGAACTAAGTCAAACAGCACATTACTATATCGGAGGCTTGATAGATCACTCTAGATCGCTTTGTGCTTTAACAAATCCAACTACTAATTCATACCGAAGATTAGTCCCAGGCTATGAGGCCCCCATCAATGTAGCGTGGAGCAAAATGAATAGGTCAGCTAGCATCAGAATCCCAGCTCATTTTAAAAATATGGAAAAGCAAAAAAGAATAGAGTATAGAACACCAGATCCGAGTTCAAACATCTACCTTGTAGAGTCAGCTTTGCTGTTAGCAGGTCTTGATGGAGTCAACAAGAAAATATCTCCTCCAGATCACATAGATAAAGATATCTACAAACTCAAGGAGCAAGAAAAGAGAGACTATGGGATTAAAAAATTGCCTACCTCTCTTTTAGATGCTATCGAGTCTCTAGAATCTGATTCTGATTTTTTGAATCCTGTATTTGCAGACGACTTTATTGAAATGTATTGTCATTTTAAAAAGGATGAATATACAGCAGTAGCCGCAATCCCTTCGCCGAGAGAATTCTACATGTATGGGAATGTTTAGGTAACACATGTCGTATCCCAAAGATTTATTAGAAATCAAAAGAAATCTTCTAAAAGAAGTTTCTTCTACTTCACTTGTTACCAAAAGTGATAGTTTCAACTCCTTATACTATGATCAATCAAAAATTATTCTAGATGCACGAAAAGCATTTGACGGTCTTATTCCTTATTCGGGACTAGGTGCTAATTCCACAAATGATTATTTTTCTTCTATCGATCTTATTTGTGGGACTCTTAAAACAGATATTGATTATAGTAAAGTCGATCTGTCTTTTACTATTGGAGGTCGTTATTCAAACAGGAAAATAACAACGGACATTCCGTTTTTTGTATCTGGCATGAGCTATGGTTCATTAAAGCTTCCTGCAAAAATAGCATTGCATCTAGCATTAAATCAGCTTGCTAAGGACGGGATAAGAGTAATAATGAATACTGGTGAAGGAGGGGCATTACCTTGGGAAGTTCATAATTTTCATAGGGGTGATAACAATGTAATTGAATATGTATCTGAGGCTGGGTCATAATTCCAAACGAATAAAGCTAGTCTCATAGAGTATCA
>JAKDMR010000613.1 GCA_030452275.1 Candidatus Nitrosocosmicus sp.
ATGAGTTACGCAGTGAATTAAAGCGTATTCCAAACCACAACCAACTACTATAGCTTAATAATTGTGTTTGAATGTTTTAGATTATTACGTTTGAATTTGAAGTCAAACCAAGTATTTGGTTTACTATTTGGTCGCGTTTTATAGGATGCGCTAGGTGTTATAAGGCTTATTCGCACACATAACTTGTGACGGCAACCGCTATCGTTGTATTAAATTGTGAATTAGGAGCAGAAAAGAAGATTATAAAAGAAATTAGTAGAATTTCAGGAGTAGATGAAGTAAAAGAGGTGATCGGATTTTATGACATAGTCATGCAAATTTCTGCTGTTAGTGTCGATGAATTAAAGGAGACGATAATAAAGAAAATCAAAGTAAAAGACAAAGTTTCCTCTACAATGACCTTGATCATGAATGACCGAGAATAAAAATTAGCAAATTTACTATCAACTACTCAATAAAAACTAAAACGTGACAGAAAATAAACCATAATGAGCACAAAGTATTACTAGTCATCTTTCTACAGTAGAAAGGTCATTGGTAACATGTTGTAATTAGAATATAAAATTTTGAAAATATCTAAATTAATTGCAATTTTGATTCAAGATTCATAATACTCCGTTCATTTCATCAATGGTAGACACGGCATTAAGAATATTGGATACATATTAGATCTAGTGTTATGGCAACTAAACTGTATTTAGGGTGTTCGGGTTGGAACTATGGCGACACATCAGAAAAAGGAGGATGGCTGAATGTTTTCTACCCCGATAATAAAACCAGAAAACTGAACTATTACTCACAATTCTTTGATACGGTGGAAATGGATGCCACGTTCTACAAGAAATTCTATGTTAGCATGAACAAAGGATTGTTCATTGGATTGACAAAGGCTACTCCAGACAATTTCAAGATATCAGTCAAAGTTCCTGAAATAATAACTCATGAGAAAAGACTGGATGGAGAAAAAGAAGTAATAAATGACATGATTCAATTTCTTGATAAAATATCACCTCTAAAAAATACCAATAAACTAGGTGCAATTATTATACAACTTCCTCCAAGTTTTGCCATTAATGAATCTAAAAAGTTAGAGAGGTTCTTGGATGTGTTAAGAACCAATCAAGACACAAAAAACAACGATAACTATGCTATTGAATTTAGAAACAAATCCTGGGATACTGAAGGAACTCTAGAACTGCTCAATCATTACAACATCGCAACTGTTATTACTGACTCGCCATCTCTGGAAGGTTTAGGATTCTTGTCAAATGAGAATAACATAACTTCCAAGACATTGAGTGTAGTCCGGCTTCATGGAAGAAATACAACTCGCGGTCATTATTGGTACGACTACCTTTATTCTGAAAAAGAACTATATCCGTGGATTGACAAAATTAAAAGATTAAAAGGAAAAACAGATACAATTTTTGTTTATTTTAATAATCATTATGGCGGTAAAGCTATCATAAACGCATTAGAATTTAAGGAAATGATAAATGACAAACCTTTATCTGAAATTGAGAAACAGACTTTAGACAAAGCCAAAAAGTATTTATCAAATGAATTATGATGGTTTACTCATCTAGAGATTTCTTTTTTTTCTATCGAAATCAAATCCAGCATTACTACCATGGTATACTAAGTTGTAAAATCGGACATGGATCTTTGAGTGTAGTCCAGAGTTGATAAAGTGGAACCATTTTGTTGACTCATTTTTTCTAGGTCATCCTTCCAGTCTATTTGGTTTTCACCCATAAGTTTTAGAAAATCATTAACTGATTGAGGTCCAAATCCTGCATAGTGATTATTAAAAGCAATCGCAATATCTCTAACACTATACCATTTAACACAAGTAAATAAACAAAGTTTATAGCTAGTGTGGTTGCATT
>JAKDMR010000614.1 GCA_030452275.1 Candidatus Nitrosocosmicus sp.
TATCTTCTCTTTTATATTTATAAACATTTAAGTAATTTAGAGTAAAAATAGGTAAAAATTTGATATATTTTCAATAATTTTGATATTTTATGTTACATGTATATTTAGATCTAAGGAGTAATCGTCAAATACAGAGAGACCAACTAGACTACGAAGTAAATCTGTTAATGCATAATCATACCTTAGGTTGACAGAATACGAGCAATTGAGACAAGACCTCAGTCGATTCTCCTGTGGTCTTATTTTTCAATAATCGTGTAATACAACTTATCTAACTTACTTCTTATCTCATTAAATTTACTCATTGGAGGTCTGTAATAATGTCTTACAAATACAGAATTCGGAATCCTTCCTTGGAGTAAATCAATAAGTTCAGGCTCCACTCCCTCATTTCTCATAAATGTAGCAAAAATCTTGCGGCAATAAGACATTTTGAATTCTCGTTTACTTTGTCTAGTAATGGTTAATCGTAACATCTCATATGTGAAGGATTTATCACACTCTACTAATAACTCTAAAATACTCCTTGTAGCTAAAGAAATAAATGCCTTTTTTGTTCGACGTATAAATAAATTTGGGAATTTATAATGTTGTATCAATCTCTTGTCTTCAGATAAGTATTCCTGCCTTTTATGAGAAAGCAGTAAATTAAATGAATCGATAGATTCTTGCGGCCTTAAACCTGTTAGGACATTGAATTTCAATATGTTTGCAAATCTTGGAAATTCATTGATCGTTTGTTTAATCCACTCTAGCATATCATCAATATTTCCAACTCCATTTTCTCTTACCATATTATGAAATCCTTCTATGGAATTATTCCCTGAGGACCATTTTAGCTGGTAATTATTTCTTATCCTTTGCCACTTTGTATATTGACCTTTCCATTTAGAATATGCTGTCAGGCCTTTCATGACGTGGCGTCTTTTGCTAGGGGGAAATGTCAGTAGTTCAGAAGCATTACCGGTATTTAGAATATCGTTGTATTGACATCCATAACGATAAAGTTCTAATGCTGTTTTTCGTTCTAAATTCTGCGAAAGCAAATATGATTTGAACCCGGGAAGGCCTTTCGAGTCGCAGATCCCGGGTTCAAATCCCGGCCGGAGCATTGTAGTTTGTCGATTTGAACCCGTTTTGGGCTTGTTTCTAGATTCTGCATAGTATACTGTTTTTGCATTACAGTATACTGTTTTTGTAAATTAGGAGAATAATATGTGTCGCAAGTGATACAGTAGAATCCTACCTTTTTGAAAGATTCTTGAGAGCCAACTCTGATATAATTAGAGTTCAAGCCTTTGTGACATATTTGGCATCTAGTCAAGTGACACTATTAACACCAATCAGAATAAAAGCATTGATCAATTCATTGCTCGAATGATAGATTATCTCGGAATAAAGTCCGCATATCTGTTTTCTTGTTGATTAAGTAATCTGTAGACTTAATGATACACAACAAAGAAATCCAAGAATCGTTTGGCTTAGATTTGAAATTAGAATTATGGCGGGCAGTAATATCAAAGTGTCAGACCAGGCGGAAATACAGGAGATAGTATTTGATGCAATTTGTGACTATGATGGACAGATTAATACATTATACGTACTACTAACTGAAGAAGGCAATATCAAAGAGGGTTGAATTCACAAGAGATTAGTGACCTTCGAATTGAGGAACTAAGGAGAATATGCTAATTAATCAATCAATCGCTCGCTTACGCTCACTATTTATTTCATTAGATAAGCAAGTCTTGCGCAATATGATAATTCTTTCCCCCCTCTTATCTACTTCTCGCTGCTGCAATTTATTTCGATTCTGTATTAGAGATTCATGTATTTCATAACGATTGTAGTTTTAGGTTTTCATTATTTACCATTTATTAATT
>JAKDMR010000615.1 GCA_030452275.1 Candidatus Nitrosocosmicus sp.
TTTACATACGATATACAAAAATAAAGCTGTTTGGGCTAATTACGCAAGAGATTTAATATTTATTTTCTATTTGGTTGACTAGTTCACAACGTGGACAAGACATAATTGTTGGTTTTGGTTTCAAGTCACTGTCGATAATTATGCCATTTTGTTCAAGGATCTTATTACGCAATTCATCACCCATCCTGTTTTTAATATACCGTCTTCCTAGTTGGGAATTCATTGACCAGCGAACTTTTTTCTTTAAAGCGTATTCGGGTAAATAATCAGAGTCCGCTGTTATTGCTGAATGTTGGATGCAATAGGGATTCCACTTTTTAGTATTTAGAAAATATTCCAGTCTTTCTTTTTCTCTTTCATCCGTTATAGAACCCCTTATCACTAATCTTTGAATTCTGTCTTTTAATCTGGTCGTGATAAAATAAATAAGCATTGTTGAAATAGACGTTCCATCAGTGCTTTTATAAATAATGTGAGCATCACCGTTATTTCTGTCTGGACGTTCATTCAACCAATCACGTAAATAGGGAAACGAAAATGTAAGCAGTATTGGACCACTCCCCGTCTTTGCTGTAAAAGGTATCTCCCCCTCGCCGTATTTTTCCTTTAGCCTTACGTGTTTTATTTTCAATAGTGATTTCGTGGGGTCGAGCATCTAGATCCCACATTAAAGATATGATGGCTTTGTTTCTAATTGTTACTTCATATTTTATAACAGATTGTAATTCTTCCTTTTCCCAAATTTCATTACTCATGTATGGACTAATTCTTTTTGATTGTTTTTTCTTTTATCTTCATAAATTCGGGTGTAATCCAATATTCTAAGCCTTTGTTTTAGTCATCAGAGTTATAGACCCATCTATAGAAACTTATTAATCGGAGTAAATAGATGTTATATGTTGATGTCCATTTTTTCACATGATCGTCATTATTAATCAAAGTGTTTAGGAAGGATGTAATTTGATGTTTTTCTTTCACATCCGACAAGTTAGTTTCACTATCTAGATGTCTAGCAAAATAAAATACAGTTTGTAGATTGTTTACTTGAGAGTTTAATGCTCCACCTTTACCATCAAGATGATTGCTATATCTATTAATCAGATAAACGTTTTTCATCTTTCCAACATATTTATACTTGCTAAAAGATTTTTTAGGTTGCCAGCCATGGTTTATTATTCCATCATGAACTATCTAGACACTGCTTTTAAATGTTAGTTAATAAATCATAATATTTCATTATGATTTAACTCAATAAATTCTAATAGTTTTAATTATCAACCATAGAATCAAATATTTGATTAGTCCAATGATCAAAATATCAACCCATTACAGCAACAATTCACAATGCAGTTCATTTTTTAGGATGTCAGGGCTCACTCAAGTCATACTTCTAGTAAGTTTTCTTATTTATGTAACACCAGGATTTTCACCTTCTGCCCTAGCCGTAGATAACATGAATGATACCAGTCAAGGGTCTCATGACGTTTCTCTTAGTGGAACAGTATCCTCCAATCCCGATGTCTTTCACAATTCGGGCCTTGAACAATCATTTTTTATTTTTCCAATTAAGAATGAAAGCACTACCTATTCAGGAGTACTGACTTTTACTTCGAGCAAACCCGTACAAATTCAATCGTTAAATATATTGACAATAAATAATAGTCTGAAACTACCTGTTAAATTTGGAACACTATACACATTTCCTGTTAACGATACCACGATAATTACAACTAGTTTACTTGACGAGCCCAAAAATACCGGTAGTGTCCAGTTCTCTGGGAATGGATTACGTATTATTACAAATGAACCTTTTTTGGTCAGTTATTCTTTTAGTGGAAAAGAATTTTATTCAATTATAAAAAACGATATAGAAAGTGC
>JAKDMR010000616.1 GCA_030452275.1 Candidatus Nitrosocosmicus sp.
CAATCACCTTTCCGCAGCGGAAAGGTGATTGGTAACAAAACGTGCTTAAAATGATGGAATTTCTGAAATTTTAGGTGAATTTTTGACTGTATATTGTAGTAATCTAATCAGGTTTTCCTAGTTATCTTTTCTTAAACCATTGTTCAAACTCATTTCGCTTTTCATTGATAACATTTCATGCGCTTCTTTTACCTACTTTGTTTTCTGGATAAACTATTTGATTTATTATATCATCAAATGGCTTACATTTGTTTGTTGCATCTAGCGAAGCCTTTATTATCAAAAATAAATAATCGAAAATGTCGTCTATTAGTCTGTCTTTTTGTTTTATTTCTTATTTTAGCCCCGGATGTTCCAACACCTCTGCAATAGTTCCTCCAATAATTCCTAAACTTGTCAAAAATTTATTAAAAGTATCTTGTGCGTTTTCAGACTCATTTAACTTTGAAATGGATGTTTTATTTAGGTCTGGAATCATGCTAATTACTATAGCGGTCTGTTCAAACGAAATTTTCATAATAAAAGGCATATGAGTATATTGAGAACTCTGTTTGGGTACAGGTTAAATCTGTTTATTTAATTTGTATGAGCAGCCCCTAATGTTGTAGATCAATATGAACATTATATGATTTAAATATATAATATCTTGTCATATGAATTTTGTATAATTCTTTCAGTGTGGTGACAGTCTTTACATTTTCTCTTCCATCGAATATCCATATAGTCTTACTAAAGGTGTTAAAAAATTTAATGGATTCTAAAAATATGAACCGTCCTTTTAGCTAGACATCGAGTATCCGCTCAAAATTCTCACTAGTTATTGGTTATGCAAAACTTAGACCAATCCAGATTACATGTTGTCCACATCTGACCTAATCTATACGGTAAGAATTCAAACTCTCTGGTTATGGGCTATTTTATTGCTGTAGACCAAAGACCAAATTTTCTTAATGAAAAAGCAATTTGAATTTCCTGCTTGCTGTAGGAAAATGATTCTGGTAATATACTCTCTGATTTGATATAACTATCTTAAGCTTTCTTGGTTGTTCTCTCAATTACTACATCTGGAATAGGAAAATAGTGGTAACGCTCAAAAATCAAAATTAAGCTATATATAAATTGTATGATCGATTTTAAGGTAAAAGGAAAAAACTCATAATAGTCTTTATTTATCGCTATTTTTTATAGTAAAATGATGAATTATCATTATTACACAAAAGTTCTTTATGATGGAACGAGGCAATATGATGAGGTCGCAGCATTTCTTGATCAGCATTTGAATGATCTGTTTGATTTGGCAAAATCAAACAGATCTGGAGTCTAAAGAAATGTCGAAGAACAATTTCAGTAAAGACTTGAACAGTAATGACAAATCCTACTATAAAGACCTTTGTGAAGCTTTGGAATGTCATAATCATGCAAAAAATAAAATAAATTTGAATGCAGGTAAATACGGAAACATCAAAGTAAATGTATGTGACGACTGTCTTCCATTATTTCAATGACGGATATGAAATTAGATAATTTTAGTCGAAATGTTTCATCTTCAATTCTGTATAAATCCTGATTCAGCAGGTGAAATCTGAAAATGACTACCGTAACTAGCAGTAATTATTTGGATATAGACATCCATGACTCAATTCAAGATAAAGTACATATGATAAGAGTAACGCCGGAACTTGATGTTCTCATAGAAGGAAAGGAGATATCCGTAATTGGTAAGATAGAATTCAAAAAAATAGGCAAATCCAACATAATGGATTTTCAAAAGACGGTTGAAAAAATCATAGAAAAACTAAAAGAACAAAAAGTCGAACAAAGTTTATCGTTTAAAATAGGTGTCTCATTATCTAAAAGTAATACAAAACTCAATGAATA
>JAKDMR010000617.1 GCA_030452275.1 Candidatus Nitrosocosmicus sp.
TAAAAAAATGGTTCAAGGAACTAATACGAGATATTACCAAAATAGAGATGAAAATGCAAGATGAACTAGTAGAATTATTAAGATACACAGATTATGATACAACTGTAGCATCTTTGCCTAACGAGACAACACTTGATTATATTTACGCTACAAGAAAGTTGTCAACTGAGCCAATTAAGTTATACGAATTAATTTCATTCATTGCTCCATGTCCTTGGACATACTATGAAATAGCCGACAAAATCAGTAAAGAAAATAGAATAAAAGATATTGTAACAAAAAGGTGGATTGAATTCTATTGTTCAGATGAATCCAAACAACAAGTCGATCATATCACTCGTATGTTAAACGATATATCAAAGGATTTAACCCAGAATGAAAAGTCTGTTATGAAAAGATATTTCAAAATGGCTTGTAGGAATGAATTGGATTTCTGGAACATGGCTCATAACACAAAACTAACTAGAATTTCTTAATTGATAAAATGTGGTAGCACTTGTTTATGAATAAAGTAGATATTAGATATCTTGAGTAATGTCCAAACAGCCTTTATTTGTCTCAATTCTTCATTATGCTGATCTTCTATTGTTATCCTATGACAAGTTGTCCAGAAAACCATTACTCTTCAAGTCATTTACAGATAGGTCTTTCAGTCAAGCAGTTTGACGACATTTATAAAGTAATAGAATCAGAATATCCAAAACATGAGATAAAACGTCTGTGTTGTAGAAAGGATAGGAAAGAAAGATCTGTTGGAGCAGGTAGACGTTTCATACTTGTTCCTAAAGTCAGAGTTATCAGGGTTTTGGTGTACTATCGTTTATGCATCACCTATACTTTAACAGGTTTTATGTTTGACCTGGACCAGAGTAACGTATACAGGGATATCCAAAATATTGAGGGATTGATAAGATCTTGTTTGCCAATTCCTCAGAAACTGTACAACATAACCAAAGACTAAAGACCAGAGAGGAGGTGGAAGAGTACTTTCCTGGTTTTATGGCCTTTACAGATTGTACAGAACAGCCTATACCAAGACCAACGAAAAACAAGAAAAATAGGAAAATGTATTATTCTGGCAAGAAAAAGGAACATAAAGTAAAGAACCTGTATACAGTAAACCAAGAGGGACTGATGATCTATAATACAAAAACACAAGCAGAGAGGTAGAAAGCATGATTATAATGTCTACAAAAACAATCATCCTGATTTACCAAAGGATGTGTTGAGCATGCTTGACCTTGGCTTTCTAGGAGTAGAAAAGGAATGCCTTGAACAAATATCTTCGTTACCTATTAAAAAGGAGAAAGGCTGCGAGTTAACTGCAGAACGAGAAAGAGTACAACAAGAGTCATTCTACAAAGAGAATAGTGGTAGAACATGCTTTTGCCAGATTAAAAAAGTACAAAATAATGAATGATGTGTTTAGGAATAAGCTAAGAAGATACGATAGGGTTTCAGACATAGTATCGGGACGGGTAAACTATAGAATAATGAATACCTGTTAATTACAAAATAGATGACGGTTAGAAGATATGATTAAACACTGCTAATTACGCAAGAGATCTAATCGTTTGAATCAAATGTAAATGTTGTACGAGTAGATGGTTGGAGAAATTTTTCAGGTAGTTCTTGCTTTATTCGGTTTGTAGCTTTCCATCCTGTTCAATGACAGGAGACTAAATAGTCTGGGTTTATTTTTTTTCAATTCTTTTAATGTGGGTTCGATGGCGTCTTCATAAATTCTTCCTCCAGTTAGATGAAAACCACCTACAATTGCAATTATCTTATTAATTCCAGTAAGTAACTTAGCATAATTAATTGAGGCTGGGTCATAATTCCAAACGAATAAAGCTAGTCTCATAGAGTATCATAT
>JAKDMR010000086.1 GCA_030452275.1 Candidatus Nitrosocosmicus sp.
GAGAAACAGGGAGCAAAATGATGAGAGGATAAGGAATTAGGATACAAAGCACTTAGAAGCCATTTTTGACCCGTGGTTTACAAGCTGCAAGATAATTGGACAAATCATAGCTGGCCCCGAATCGTGTATTCTTACTCTTCATTTCGGGACCTGTTTATGAATCACCGTTAGTCTTATTCCAATTGTCGAATTTGGTACAGATATCTATCAGCACATAACTCACTAGAATGTTTATGGACATGACAACTTATTACAGAATTACAAATCCTTTTTAACAATCATGAATTATTTCTGCTATTTCACTCCTCTCAAAATCAGAAATTCAATTCTTACGAGGTGAAAAACCAGTATCAAAATCTTATGAATACAAACTAAAATCAATAATCAAAAGAAAGATTTCTAAATTAATAGATAAAGAACTTCCCTTACTTTCAACCTTGTTTCCGAATCTAGACCTTACTAATTTTAGTAAGGTTTCCAAAATTAAAAGTGAATGCCTTACTAATTTTAGTAAGTATGATCAAGTCTTAGTTGAGGAGAAATCACATAAAGCGCCCGGGCCGGGATTCGAACCCGGGTCAAGGGAGTGACAGTCCCCCATACTGGACCGGACTTTACAATGCAACTAGTGCATTTCTATACTACCCGGGCACTTCAAATTTTATCATTACCAAAACCAATTAAAACGTTTTGTTTTCTACTCTGTATCGGTTTACTTAATCTAAATTATCAAGTTTAAATTCCAGTTCTCTCAATTTAACGTATGCTTAGCCAGGCCGACGATGACTTTCAATCAGTTTTCTTTGAACTTGCAGGGGACCTGCGAATATACATGCTCATGAAATTATCTATAAAACCCTATCGCTTATCTCAGCTGGCAATGGATTTAAACGCCACCATGCAGGAATCACATCGTAATATTAACCGATTAATTGATTCAAAACTTGTGAAAAAAACAGGGGAAGGCGAATTATTATTAACTCCGTACGGCGAGATTATTGTTTCTCTTATTCCAAACTTCAACTTCCCATTTAAACACAAAGACTATTTCCAGGAACATACTCTTAGTAACTTGCCATTAAAATTCATACAGAGAATTGGTTCTTTGAACAATTGTGAAGTGGTCGTGGGTGTAATGGCTGTCCTTCAACGTTGGAAGGCTGTTTATCACAACTCTCAAGACTATATTAAGGAAGTTATTTCTCAAGTTCCAATCGATTTAATAGAAACCATTGCTGAAAGAGTGAATAATAATGTCAAATTCTGTTATATCTTCCCGGCTGATGTTGTGATTCCCAAAGGAAGAAATGAACTATTAAAAAAACTTGGATGGAAAAATCTTGTATCCAAAGGAATAGTGGAACGTCGGATGATGGATAAAACAAACATGGTGACAATATTTAATGAAAAAGAATCTTGTATATCCTTTCCGACATTAAAGGGTGAACCTGATCTTAATATCATGTTTTATAGCAAAGATGCCTCATTTCATGAGTGGTGTGAAGACTTTTTCGATTATGAATGGAGCAGGGCTAAATTATTTGATGAATCAAAATTAAGTCCAGAAATTTAGTATTATCAACTAACATTGAACTAATAAATTTGAATCTAAATCACGTTTTTATATTTGTTATAGGTACTTATCTGGTATATGCCAGAAGCTTTTGTGCTTATGAATGCAGAATTGGGAAGTGAGGAATCGATTGTTAATGAATTAAAAAAAATAGATTTAGTAAAACATGTTTACCAGGTTTACGGTGTATATGATGTAGTAGCTTTGGTAGAAGGCGAAAGCATGGATAAAGTTAAAGAAACTATTACATGGAAGCTAAGAAAGCTGAATGGGGTAAAGTCTACTTTAACTATGATAGTAATGGAGTAATCAAACTCCATTCATTCTGTCATTCTAGTTTGGTAGAGTTTTGATAAAATGTTAATAGCAACTTTAATTTATATCCTCATTTTGTAAATAATTGTGAAATTATTTTCTAAAAAAAATGCAAAGGATAAGAATAAAAAAAATGAGAAAGATGGTAATAAAAAGAAATGCAAATATTGTGATATGATCTTCGAAGAAGATGATCGGCTAAAACGACATATTAGAAAAGCTCATAATGAAACGAACAGCGATATGCCTAATTTCAACCCTTTTGGTACATGAAAAACCCCATATTTTTCTGTTTTATGATTGACAATTTGCTTTAATTATGTTCCCAATTCACGATGATGCGCCTCGATTACACGGACGCCCATATGTAAACTATGGTCTAATTGGCATTAATATTGTAATTTTCATTTATGAGGTCATTGTTACTTCTAATTTTTCAAACAGATCAGCAGTGATTGCATTATTTTACAATTATGGTTCTATTCCAGAATTGCTGCTTTCGGGTCAGAACCTGGGATCACTTTTCAGTTCGATGTTCATGCATGGAAGTATAGCACATCTTTTAGGTAACATGTTCTTTCTTTATGTTTTTGGTGATAATTTAGAAGATCGTTTTGGTCATTTCAAGTATTTGATGTTGTATCTTTTTTGGGGGGTTATGGCTGCTTTTGCACACAGTATTTATGCTGTAACCACAGGTGAGGGAAATATACCCGCAATAGGTGCATCCGGAGCTATATCGGGTGTTTTAGGCGCTTACCTAATTTTCTTTCCTCATGCCAAGATTCATACTATCATATTTGCATTTTTTATAACTACCGTCAGAATTCCTGCAATTGCGTACATTCCATTTTGGTTTATTATGCAGCTGGTATTTGCATTAATCGGTCAATCAGGCGGTGTTGCATATCTAGCTCACATAGGCGGATTCATTATTGGCCTAGGAACAGCTTTTGGATGGAAGTTCTTTTCGAATATGTTTTTTAAACAAAAACAATATCCTTCACAAAACTATCCACGAAGGTCTTCTGTATCCTCACCCTCTTTTTCAAACAACTCATTAAATAGAAATGACCGTTCAAATTCTACGAATACAAATAAAGTGGAAAAATCCATTCCCCCCGAAATCATAATCGGAGAAAAATTCATTGATTTAATAATAGAAGATCGGAATACTTTGAGTGACTCTCAAATTCAAGCAAATTTTGATGAATCCACAAATACCTTATCCGTGCTTATTGTTGATACTAACAAGAGATATAATATAGCTGTTCCACATCCAGCGAATACAATTCTCCGTGTCTCAAAAATTACTGTTAGAAATGGAATTGTTAGAATCAGACTCGATGTGATTTGAAATATATGAAATTGTAATTGAGAATTGTATACAATTATTTATCTTTTTTGTACGATTGCTTTGTTTTAACAATATTACATCTTGCTAATGCAAAACATTAGTTTTGTTATTTCCAAAAATGAAACTAATTAAAAAGACATCCATGATTCAAAATCATCATGCTGGATATTCAAAATCTAAATAAAGATTTATAAGATATCTTTTCACATTTTTGAATATAATGTCTCAACGACAACCTCCAAAAGTTGACGGAGGAAAGATTTCACGTAGAGATTTTTTAAAATTGCTTGCAGCTGCAGGTACAGTTATGACCTTTACTCCTTTTGTAGATTGGGGAAAATTTTTGCCTAATCCAAAAGAAACCTCGGAAGAGCGATCAAAGGTGGTTCTGCCTGACGGAAGTCAAGCTAATATCAATACATTCAAAGTAAATCATGCTGAAGCTGTTATTTATCCAATGTCTGAAGACCCTGTATTAAATGAAGAAGCATTTAGAACCTGGCAATTTATAAGGTTGCCGGCAGAACTTGGAGGAGAAAAAAATGATGCTTCTGCCTTCAGAATGTTTAGTATGGTGTGCTTGCATTTATGGTGCTTATGGAAATATTGGCCTGAAGATGGCAGGAAACGTGGGGAATGTCCATGCCACGGGTCAATGTATGATCCTTTGACCGGGGTTGCTTTTGCAGGTCCGGCCGCACTTCAGGCTCCTCCTTCTAATGTCTTACCAATGTTAGATTTAGAGGTGGATGATGAAGGCAATATTTGGATAAAACCTCCTAATTGGACTCCATCTGGAAATGGGGTAGTTGGATATGGGCGTTTCCTTACATAATCAAGATAACAGCCTGGTAAGGCTATTCAAGTGGATTTACACCGGTTTCGATAGAACTATTTTCATGGGGCTAAAATTCACATTACCCACTAAGTTTGTTAGCCCACTGGGATTCCTTGGTATGTTGACTTTTGTTGTCTTTATCATACTAGGTATCACAGGAGCTTTCTTAATGTTATGGTATGAACCTATACTCGATAGAGCGTGGGATAGTGTAAGTAAAATTAACGATACGATACCGTACGGATTCCACATGAGAAATATACATTATCATGCCTCCAATGCGATGGTTATGCTTGCAATACTGCACATGTATTACCAGTTTTTCAGTGGTAGATATAAAATCCGAAATGAAATGCTGTGGGTAACTGGAATATTAATAGGCGTATTAACTATTCTTGAAGCTTTTACTGGCTATGATATTATTTTTAGCGAAAGAGCTGAATTAGCTATTTCTATAGCGGCGTCGCTGACTAATTCTATTCCTATTTTGGGGCCCGACATGATGAGCGCGTTCTTCGGATCTGGGTTCCATGACTTTGTACTCAGATTCTATGCTTTCCATGTATTCTTCTTGCCCATTGTACTGCTGGGATTAATGGTTGTACATTTTCCTCGATTTTTGGTATTTGATGTTCCTATGGTGATGGCTGTTACGGGAGCGATAATGTTGACCGGAGGTGTATTTCCAATAGATATGGGACTTAAATTTGATCCCAGTGTACCCCCGGGAATCACAGTTCCAGAATGGTATCTTACGGGGTTGTATGTTTTCTTAAGAAGTGGATTCGATAAGTTTACCACAGGTGTACTTTGGCCTGGACTATTCATATTCACGTTGCTAATAATTCCATTCATAGATAGGTACAAAAAATTCTCTTGGAAAGACAGGCCGATTATAACCGCGTTGGGTATAACGAGTATAGCGCAGATCATAATTACTACATATTGGGGATTTTATATCGATCCAGATAGGACAAAGTCTCTGTTGGAACGATTAGTAGTTGACCCGATATTCCTATACACCGTAATGGCTTTGCTAGTTCCATTGTCCTTTGGCTTTACATACTTGATGATAAAGTTGGCGAAAAATGCAGAGGCCAACGCAAAGAAACAAAAACCTGCCGAGAAGAATCCAATACAGCTTCCTGCTAAATGGTTGTATATTCTATTTATAGTGTTAATAGGATTTCAAGTTTACTTGAACATAGCTGCATATTACGCTGTATTAAATGGTATGAAGAACTACTCGCTCTTCTTGATTGGAATATTAATGCTCGTATTTGCGGGAATATTTCATCTTTATAGATATGGACGGGGATTTACCAAGTCTAATGTGGAAGTTGTAACTACCAATAAACGCAAATTCGTTTTTCCATCTTTTGGTGCAGGTTCAAGAAAGTCATTACCTTCTAAGACCGCCAAGGTTGGTGAATTATCTGATTCATCGGATCGTATCTTTAATTCTCCATCGGATAAACAATTAGAAGACAAAAAACCTGTTCCGGTTCCTGAAATATCTACATCAAAAGGAGGTTCTTTACCCCCATCATCAAACAATTCCGTAACAGGTGTTGATGCTAGTACTGGGTCTGCATCGACTAATGACTATAATTCAAATTTACGAACTAAGGCTGCTACGTCGCACTCCATAAAGAATGATCAAAATGATGGAAAATTACGCCAACAGACTAATTCTCCTGAATCAACCAGTGCTACTACAATTTCGGATATGGAGGGATCAAAAACTACTAATCCTGACAAGAATCGTACCTAATTTTTTTATAACCATCGTATCCCTTAATTTCTTTTATTTATCAGAGTACTATTTTATTTTTGTAACTTCATAAAAAAAAATATTTATTATCGTATTTAGGAATAAAACTTAATTGGAAAAAGTAAAAAAACAGTCCCAAATTGGCGGGATTAGTATTATTTCCTTTGTAGTAATAGTCACTATTAGTTTAGCATACTATCAATTCGTTTATACTCCAGCAATAAATGCAAAACCTGAGGTATCAGAGGAAATCATGAATCCATCTGGAACTACTGAAATTTCAATAGTTGAAGGTTCCTCACTTCCTTCAAACCCGAATTTCTATTCTCCTAAAGAAGTAAGAGCATCATTGGGTGTCTCAAATAAAGTGGTGTGGACAAATGATGATGTTACTGCACATAGTGTTACGACTGATAATGACTATGAAGACCCTATCAATGGACGATTTGATTCTCTGGCTTCAATAGGCCTGATTCCTCCTCAAGGTACTTTTGAATTTACTTTTACCCAACGGGGTGATTACTTGTATCATTGTGAACCTCATCCTTGGATGACTGGGCAGGTAGAAGTTGTACCTAGCTTTGGATAAATCTATTTCATTTTTTTATTTTTATGAATTTAATATCTGATGCTATTTCTTTATGTTCTTGAATTAGTGTGGCTCTAAGCTTGACAACTGATTCGGTACTTTTGGGAACATGTTTTGTACTGGCTTTCAATCTTATACTACTGGGGTTTTGAAGCTCTTTTTTCATTATAGAAAGTCTTGCATAGGGGTGGTTAATTTTTTTACCATTAATCTCTGTGTACGTAAAAACATCCGACGAATCTTCGATCTGGGAATTAAGGCTTATGCTGTCGAATCTACCAGTATAATTAATTGTTATTATACACTCTAACTCTTCTCCAACATTGATTTCTTTGTTTTTGAAATCTAGAAAAATGTTCATATTTTTTTCGACACCACCACTTGTGTCATCCTTTCTCCCCATACTTTATCTTCCTAAAGATGGTCTTTTTTAATTCTATGGATTGAGCAATCGCTCTACTATGTTTTCTTTATTTTTTCTAAATATCGCTCTAAAGATTTTTCCAAACCCTCTTTTTGTCATCAAATAAAAAGATCTGCAATTGGATCTCATTTTCACTATCGCGTGTAGTCCCGTCATAGTCTACACGATGACTATGATTATAACCGGCTTTGCTATATTCATATTTGTCCTTTTCTATTTGAGCTTCTAAAATCGAGGATTGGGATAATTTCTTAAATAATTCTGTCAAGTTTTCAATTGCTACCTCGATTCTTTCAAGCCCCTTTATAAATTCCGAGTCAATCTTATGTACTAGTAAAAAAATAGTTCTCTTAAAAAATAATAGCTCAACTTCCCTTTCAGTATCTACATTATCACTATTTTTGATGTGCACATTGGCATCAATAGTATCTCCAGATTCAAAATAATCTGCTATGGTTATTTTTAGTTTGAGCCCTTTTCTCCCCCTTCTTTTCTTTATATTTTTGATAACTTCTACCAGATCTGTCCATTTTTCGATTGTTATGCAATCGAAGAAGTCCATATCTTTGTTTTTTACAAATTCGATTTCTAAGGTGCTTGCATAGCCTGCATTTTGATTGATAGGATTTTCTGAAATATCATAGTCTTTGAAAAGATTTTTGATGGTCTCAATTTCACCAAGCGATAAACCCCATTGGTTAACTATAATTTGATACAAGAA
>JAKDMR010000618.1 GCA_030452275.1 Candidatus Nitrosocosmicus sp.
ATATATATTAACTATTATGACAGTACTAGTATACATTAGTATCGCTTTTTATTAAATGTAGCAAAGAATGTGGACACAGGTCCAAATAGTTAATATATTAAAATATTTATAAATGTCTACAAGGCTGACAGGTTCAGGTCTAGGCATTTTGCTTCCATCATATACCATATACCATATACAATTCGAGAATTTAGCAGACATAAAAAAAGTAGATCCGATAATGAATACGTATAGCCGGATACTTATAGATAGAGTGCGATAATGTCTAAAGTTATTGTTACAGCCTATAAAAAAAACATTATCAATTCCCTCTGCTATTATGCTACATACTATTGACTGCGGCCTCGTTTGGTTGATCAATCCTTCATTCTACCAAAAGTGGTGTGGACAAATCAAAGGTTAGAAGAAATCATGTAGATAATTGATATTATTTTGGCTAGTCATGAGCAGACAGTCTATAGAATTAGATATCATTAATCTAAGTCGAAGTACGCTAGCAATCACTCAGTTTGCTGACAATTTTAATTAATTGCAATATGTCTAGAATCGAACAACAGAGAAATGTTGGACGACACACGGACGACAAATCCTAATAAATTAGAACCGATAGAGTACATACATGGTTTCTTTTTGTGAATTATGCGGAAAACATACCGAGGTAAGCAAGAAAGTAATAATCGAGAAATCAATTATGAGTGTCTGTTTGTCTTGTTCAAAAAGAGGCAAACCAGTAGAATCCAATAATATTTCAAACATTGGTTCACCAAAAGTGACCAACCCTGTAGGATATTTATCCCCCAAACCTCCATCTGGCCCTCAACAAGGTTCAAGGAATCTCTATCCCAGAAAAATAAGAGCAGCACCAAGGATTAAACCACCACCCTTAAAGAAAATCAACTGGGTTGATGAAATGATTCTTGATCAGGATTTTCCATCCTTAATAAGAAATGCCAGGAGTAAAAAGGGGTTAACACACGAACAACTTGGACAAAAAATTAACGAAAAAGTAACGTTGATAAAGAAAATCGAAACAGGTTCGATAAGGCCTGATGAAATTTTAGCAAAGAAACTTGAAAGGTTTTTGGGAATAACCCTGTTCATAAACCCCAATGAAGAGAACGTAGAAGAATAGAATACAATAGCAGAAGAAGTAGAAATAATAGAAAAAGTAATCTCATTTTTTAAATCGCAAATTTCTCATTAGAGACTGAAAAGATGATAGCAGGGTCGTGGTGGAGATATATCTAATGACTATGCCACCATCTGTAGCAGTACTTAGAATAGGACACAGACTGGTAAGAGATGACAGAACTACTACTCATGCTGTGTTGGTATCAAGGGCTATGGGAAGCGAAGTAATCTACATGACTGATGTGGATGATGAAATTAAAAAAACACTATATAAAGTCAATAAAAGATGGGGAGGAGAAAATGAATTTAGACTTGAAATCATTGACAATTGGAAAAAGATAATGAAAACATGGAAAGAAAATGGCGGTATGGTTGTTCATCTTACAATGTATGGGGTGCCAATCAATCAAAAAATAAAAGAGATCAAAGAATTAAATCGAAGAATTTTAGTCATAATAGGAGCAGAAAAGGTTCCAAAAGAGGTTTATTTTCTTGCTGATTATAATATTGCAATTGGCAGTCAGCCTCACTCAGAAATTGCGGCATTAGCAATTTTTCTAGATAGAATATTTGAAGGCAACCAGTTTAACAAGAGTTTTCTGGATGAAAAAATGAAAATTATACCTTCGGATAAGGGTAAAAATGTAATAAAGAGAAACCAAGGTCTCTCAAGCAGCACCTATACTAACAATAACAATAACAATAACAATAACAATAACAATAACAATAACAATAACAAT
>JAKDMR010000087.1 GCA_030452275.1 Candidatus Nitrosocosmicus sp.
AGAAAACTGTTTACAAGATATGAAAAGAAGGATGAAAACTATCTTGGGTTGGTACCGTTCTCTTGTTGTATGATAATCTATAGAAAGTTAATTTCGGGATAGGCTCTTAGTTTAATGATATCACTGCTTTCTCAATAAGGAATTTCAAATACTTTTCTTCATTATTTAATAGTAGATGAGAATTACCTTTGAATTTGCCTTTAAAGAAGCAATCGAGGATGTAATCCTTCTTGGTGGTATTGGGGCCAATCAGGTTACTATCTTCCAGGCCGTAAGACTTTAGAGTTTCTAGAGTGTTACTCAATTTGTCTCCAAGTTTAGAAATTAACACTACAACGAATGATTTGTTTTTGCTATCTCCAAAGTTCGCTTTTAAGGCATCTTTTATTTGATTTGTGTAGCATATTCTAAGTAAAAATTCAATTTCGACGTTTCTTATGTTTGATTTGATGTTTCGTTTTTCCTCCTCGTTAATTATCCTTAGGATTCCCAATATGTGTTCCAAGCCATAAACCAGTTTTGAATTAATAAATATTATGTTGATAGTTTTATCCTCAGACTTTATCTCGTCATATATATTTCTTACGTCCGTGTCAGAGATGCAAAATCCTGTGACAATTGCTTTTATTGAGTCCATGTTAATGATCCTTTCGTTGTTCAAGCCTCCGCCCCTTACGACTAATGATTACATCTTAACTAATATCTTTATTATCTTATCCGATACAAAAATTCAATATCTGGTTTTCTTATACTTTTTACATTGAAAAATATTGGATTGGGGAATTTATATTGGAAGGAAGTGATAAAAGTACTTCGCAATATTATTCCTGTTTATGATAGGGTGAATAGTGCCATTTCATTAGGGAAGGATAATCAGTTTCGAAAAGAAGGTATAAAAAAAAGTGTTTTCCCTGGGAATCATATACTCGACGCAGGTTCTGGCTATGGTAATATGTCAAAACTAGTTCTGGATTTCGTCTCTGAAGACGTTACTATAAATTTTTATGATCCTATTCCCGAAATGTTGGCTGAAATCAAAAACAAATTCAAGAAGTACAATAGTAGCTATTTTTTATGTAGTGGTATTTTCGAAAAGATTCCTTATAAATCTAATTCATTTGACGCAGTCCTATGTGGCTATTCGATAAGAGATTCAATCACTTTAAATGAGTCATTTGTAGAAATTCATAGGGTCTTAAAAAAAGATGGAAGGTTATTAATTGTTGATCTAGGAAAACCTGATAATTTTTTGGCCCGCTATCTTGTATCCTTTTATCTAAAGTATTTCCTTGTTATCATGGCATTCCTAGCCGCTGGGAGAGAAGGATTACCATTTCGTACATTATACGGCACTTTTCTTAGATGGCCAAGAAACAAAGATCTGAATGATTTGTTATTAAATACATTTTCCAAGGTCGAGTTTAACAAAAAGCTAATGGGAGGTGCCATAATTGTTATTGCCTATAAATAATCATTTGATAATTACACTTTCTCTGTTAACATGATGCATTATCTTTGTCAGCGATAGGGAGAATTCCTTTCTAAAGATTCGCATTCAATATTCAAAGTAAGAAAAATTATAAGCCGAATAGAATAATGAACTTTCATTGACAGATCAAAACAAAATCAAATCGATATTTGAGGATTCTTTTAAAAATAAAACCAAAGTCATCACCGAAGAAATTGCTAAAAGCATTCTTTCTGAATATAATATTAGCGTTCCCGGATTTGCTCTGGTTAAGGATGTTGACTCCGCAGTCACAGAAGCAAGAAAATTAGAATTTCCATTAGTGGCAAAAATAGTTTCCCCCCAGATATTGCATAAAACTGATGTGGGAGGAGTCAAAATTGATCTTAAAGATGAAGAATCTGTTAAATCTGCATTTAACGATATGTATGAGAGACTATCAAAAGATTATGATGTAAAGGGCGTCCTCCTTGAGAAGATGGTCCCCAAAGGGGTTGAGATGATAGTTGGTCTGCAAAATGATCCTCAGTTTGGCCCGGTTATGATGGTGGGACTTGGAGGAATTTTCACAGAATTATTCAAAGATGTTTCGTTTAGGGTTCTTCCCCTTACCAAAGAAGATGCAATGGAGATGATAGAAGAACTCCAGGGTAAAATGTTATTAAAAGGGTATCGTGGTTCAGAACCAGTAAATATGGAAATATTAACTAATGCCTTGCTTAATATAGGAAAATTAGGATACGATATTTCACCATATTATGAAAGCATAGATTTCAATCCTGTAATTGTATATCCTAATAGCTATTATGTGGCTGATGCAAAAATCATTTTATCAGAAGAACCCAACTATGACGTAGTTTCTATCATTGAGCCAAATTCTACGAACATGGATCTATTTTTTAATGCCCAATCTATCGCATTAATAGGCGCCTCTCCAGAAATAGGAAAGATCGGAAACTCAGTGCTTGAAACATTGGTAAAACATGACTATAAAGGAAAGGTTTATCCTGTAAATGCAAAAGGCTATCCTGAAATAATGGGAATTCCATCCTATAAGAGTCTAGGTGATATTAAAGATCCTATTGACGTGGTAGTTGTTACTGTAGATTTGAAATTTGTTCCTGATTTGTTGAAGATTTGTGGCGATAAATCTATCCATAATGTTGTAATCATTTCCGGAGGCGGGAAAGAGTTAGGGGGAGAAAGGGCAGATATTGAACAGAAAGTTAAGGAATTGTCGGCCCAGTTAAATATCAGGATTATTGGACCAAACTGCATTGGTATGTTTAACGGCGAGAATAGACTAGATTGTGCCTTCCAAGGTCATGACCGTATGCTCAGGCCCAAAAATGGCAATGTATCCTTCTTGTCTCAAAGTGGAACTATAGGCATCGCATTTATGGAACATTCATTTCCGTTTGGGATGAGCAAAATGGTTTCTTATGGAAACCGATCTGACGTAGACGAAGCTGATATGATCTGGTATCTAGCCGAGGATCCCCAAACCAAGGTAATTGGATTATATGTTGAAGGATTGGGAGATGGTAGAAAGTTTGTTAACACTGCTAAGAAGGTAATTTCGGAGCGAAAAAAACCAATAGTAGTATTCAAAAATGGGCGAACTACAAGAGGTGCTAAACAAGCTGCCTCTCACACTGGTTCGCTAGGGGGAACTTATAGCGTTGTGAAGGGTGCATTTTCACAAAATGGAATAATTTCAGTGGACAGCTACGATGAACTGACTGCTTCTCTTAAAGCGTTATCCTGGCAACCAGTACCAGAGGGAAACAGGGTTGCAATGGTTACGAATGGTGCCGGGCCGATAATTGCAGCCATTGACCAATTTGAGAGACTGGGATTACAAATAGCCAACCTGAGTGAGGAGAGTATGAAATCATTCAAGTCTCATTATCCTGCAACATACGTTATCGGTAATCCGTGTGATGTCACTGGCTCAGCAAATGCTGACGATTATAAATTTGCGATCCAGACATTTATGGATGATCCAAATGTCGATATAGTGATGCCGTGGTTCGTCTTTCAAGATGACCCTCTTGAGGAAAAAATAGTTGATATTCTAGCCGAATTCAATAAACTAGGGAAAAAACCCATTCTCGTTGGCGCCTTGGGAGGTCCGTTTACTCAAAAAATGGCGAACAAGTTAGAGGAAAATAATGTGCCGGTATATCAATCGGTGAATACTTGGAGCATAGCAGCTAGTTCCTTAGCCAAATGGTCTGCTCTATCCAAATCGCAAAAGTAGGCCCTTTATTTAGAATCTCAACTCTTTTTTTGGTTTATTTATAGGAAAACATTCTTAAATTTGTTTTACCTATTGTATAATATCATGGCAAGTATACAACAACCTAAAATTATTGATGTTACAGCAAAGGCTGCAGAAAAGGTTACAGAATTTATGAAACAAGAAGGAAAAGATAATCTCTATTTGAGAGTATATGTCACTGGCGGTGGATGTTCTGGATTATCATATGGAATGGGATTCGAAGAAAATCCAGACGAAGATGATGTACTATTGGAACAAAACAAAGTTAAAATTTTAGTAGATAATTATAGTCAAAAATATTTGAAGGGCGCCGTGGTCGATTACATTGAAAGCTTGATGGGATCAGGATTTAAGATTACTAATCCTAACGTTACAAAGAGCTGTTCATGTGGTCACTCATTTTCTACTGAGTAAATTTTTTAACTCATTTAGAATCCAGTTTTATATATTTTATAATTTTTTCTTTTTTTATAGTATATCCCGGTTTAACCTCCCTTAAAATTTGATACGCGAATCTAAATCAGAATGATTACTTGACAGCTTTTTTCTGATCCAATTTAGAGATTGTACATTCAGGTCAAATTGTTATTATTTAGGGCCAAATCCCTCTTAACTTTATGGCTTCAGCCACTCTATTAACTGCCAAAGCGATGCTTGCTGTACGCATGTTTGTACTATATTTTTGATGTGCGTCATATACCTCGGCGAAAGCCCTTGTCATAATTACATCCAACCTCTCGTTTACTTCAGCTTCGGACCAATATTCCCTATTTAGATTTTGGAGCCATTCAAAATATGAGACTGTTACTCCACCGCTATTAGCCAATACATCTGGGATAACCAAAATATTGTTTTCATAGAAAATTTGATCAGCTTCGGGAGTCGTGGGACCATTTGCCGCTTCAGCTACGATTTTAGTCTTAATTCTAGAGGCATTGTCCTTAGTAATCTGATTCTCCAATGCAGCTGGGATTAAAATCGTACATTCTGTAGTTAATAATTCATCATTATTAATTTCAGTTGCACCAGGGAAGCCACGGATTGATTTATTTTCTAACTTAAATTTGATTAATTCATTTACTTTAAATCCATTCTTGTTGATTATTGCTCCTTGAGTGTCTGAAACAGCAAGAACTTTTGCACCCTGTTCCTCAACCAATTGAGCTGCAAACTGTCCTGCATTACCAAATCCTTGAACGACTACTGTCGCCTCATTCAGATTGATGTTTTGTCTTTTGGCTGCCTCTCTTACAGTAAAAGACAGTCCTCTTCCTGTAGCTTCAGTTCTCCCCAATGATCCGCCTATCGGGAGGGGTTTCCCTGTAATTACACCCGGTTCACCACGATTGCCCTTGAGAGTAGAATAGGTGTCCATTATCCATGCCATTTCCTGCCCCCCAGTATATACATCCGGTGCAGGGATGTCAGTGTATGGTCCAATAATATCGGAAATAGCGTATGCATATCTTCTTGTCATCCTTTCTAACTCTGAGATCGACATATTCTTGGGATTGCAAATTATGCCTCCCTTGCCGCCACCAAGTGGTATCCCTACTATGGCACATTTCCAGGTCATCCACATGGAGAGTGCCATTACTTCTTCAATAGTTACTTGAGGATGGTATCTGATTCCACCTTTGAACGGACCCCTTGCATCATTGTGTTGCGAACGGAACCCTGTAAAGACCTCTATCCTTCCGTCATCCATTTTGACAGGTAAGGATACTGTTAAAACTCTCTTTGGTTTCGCAAGTATTTTGTGGATACCTTCATCTAAATTGATAATTTTTGCAGTTTCTTGAAGCTGTTTCAAAGCCATTTGATAGGGATTATTATTCAATGCAAACTCGTTAGCATTATTCGTCATTATAATAGAGGGAAAAATTTTGATATATTTAAATTTAATCAAAAAGTCACCACTGTAATTTGATATCTTAGAGACAGATGGATTTAATCGGACAATATCTGAAATTGATTGAATATTCTATAGCTTTTATACAGATGCTTAATTCCCTAGTCAAAACAAATAGATCAAAATGAAGACAAGATCTCTACTAGAGTTAATTTTTATGAATAATAATTCTTGTTAACTACAACCCGACTTGACCTTAAATTTTAGCTTTCCGACACAACTTTATGAAATTAACTGATAAACGGTCCTCTCAGTTCTGAAACAATCGGAGCATGTCTGATTGATAGGATAAGCGACTTGGTCATTATTTCGCATGTTTAGTTTATTTTTACTTTGCAAATCGCAAGGTACAAAATAGAGTCAAAGTAGCCAGGTCAGTAATATTATATAATATATAAATTCTGGCTCTATTTTGTTTCACACTCCTCTTATTGATATCTAGAACAATACTGTGACTTTCAAATTTCAAGATGGATTTCCATTTTCAGATTTGTTAAACCCTGCTTGATCGATATCACCCATGTAAGTATTCATGCATTCCCTTTTAAGAGATTGATTGTTCATTGTCATAAGAAGGTACCCGAAAAAACTCGTTGAATCGCTTATCGATCTTTATGCAAATATCTCAGAATATTTTCGACTAAAATGAAACGTGCAATAATTAACATGTGGTATTCTGGTTATCTATGAGTAAGAAAAAATCAGCAAAAGTAGTGAAAAAAAGGGAATGGGCCACTCACAGGTAAACAGAGGAAAAGAATCTCAATCAAATCAAGTTAATCCAAATTGCTATCTTCTAATTATTTAATTTACTCCTACGCAGTAACATAAATACTAAATCTTCTTTCTTGTCAGAATGTATATAAATAGTATTCTTAATACTCTACTATTTGTTTGGTAAATATTGAATTTCTAAAACGCTTTTCTGCGGATTTTACGGAGAATTTAGATAGCTATGCATATGTTCCAGTTGTAGCTAAGAGGCTGTTAAATCATTATGCCAAATGTTATTATGCTCATAATTTTAGTTATAGAATTTTGTTACCCCGGTCAGTTGACTCTCCAAAAGAAAATGATATTTCAAGGAAACTGGGATTGCAACTTCAAAATGAATTGTTATCTGGAATCAGATCTTTAAAATTAAGGCCAAACATCAAGGATTACCGATATGTTCACGATGATTCACACTTTGGTTGGTTACTACTTGATCCAGAGTTAACAAATAGGTTTAACTGAAATTATACTATTGTTTTGTGTTTTTTAAAAAATGGAACTTCCCACTAATGACCGAAAGTTCCGCTGTTACCACTAATATTAATCCCTTTGGTTCGAATCCACAATATTAATTCTTTGATGCTCGTTGGGTTTTAGGGTCTTTACTAATATTGCAACTATTACCAAACCAAAAAAATATCCACCTATTAAATCTATGAAGTGATGTTGAAAAAGGTACAGTTTGGTGAAACTTATTAACACTGGGAAAAATATCAAAAATGATATTGCGAACCTAGAAGAATATTTATAAGACAATCCACCCACGATAAAACTGAAAGCTGCTGCTGAGGCGATGTGATTAGAGGGGTATGAATAATCTTGAGCAAAGGGCATAAAACTATCCCGTTCCAGTGTAAATTTATCTGGTAATATTATTAGTGGTTTAAAATCTAGACTTGGGTGCTCAATCGCAAACAAAGGTTTACAATAGGTTACTAAAATGGTAACGGCAACTAATGTAATCAATAAAATCATACCTATTTTTCTAGTTCTCTTAATTATTGTAAGAATAAAACCAACAATTATTAAATTAATAGTGTCTGACATAGTAGTAATGATAATAAATATTGTGTCCAATGTTTGGCTTCTTATTTGATTGATGAATTTTATGACTATTTCGTCTAAATTACC
>JAKDMR010000619.1 GCA_030452275.1 Candidatus Nitrosocosmicus sp.
GTAAATACTGGTGTTTATATGATTTCTAATTCTTTTTTGGATAATGGTTTTAATGATATTATGGGTTTCAATTCTAGAACCGGCCCATTGAAAAGATTCGGTCTTGATTCTGAGAGACCATATTCCACGATTTCTTCAGTTGCTGCAACTGCAGCCCAAGTCAATAATGCTCAAGAAAGTCTCAATGACGGATCAAAATCCAACACAAATTTTCTTGGGGCATTAAAAGAATGGGCTATAGTTTGTAAAGCTCTAGAATCCGGTAATCAAATTTTATTGTTCAGAAAGGGAGGAATTATGGAATTTCGAAACGGATTTGAACTAAAGTTCAAGAATTTTTTCTTATTCCCAACCTTTGAACATCAAGCTAAAGAATCAATCCGCATGGGGTATCACGCAACATTGGATGATTTAAACAGAAATAATGGATTGGACAATACCAAAACTCTTCCTGATTCAAATAATACAAGTGAAATTACATCATTTGTTGAGATTACTCATTTTAATGAAGTGTCAGATTTAACTACATTAAAAAAATTAGAGAATTTCCATATATGGACTGATGCTTATCTCAAAACTCGCTTTGATTATAATCCGAAAAAACCACTTTATTTATTGTTATTACGGGTATACAAATTGAATAATTCAATAATAATCACTAATAAACCTGAATGGGTAGGCTGCAAATCTTGGATCCAAATCGACTCACATGATCAAGAATTGACCCCATATTTTGAAAATCATCTGCCCGAAAAGCCCTTTGAATATCTAAAGTCAATTAGTAAACCTTGTATAGATGACAATAATTTCAATAAACTATCTGAAAAAGTGAGGAGTATAATTTAATGAAATATCGTAACTTAGGGAATACCGGAATTAAAGTTAGTGAAATTGGATTTGGAACATGGACATTAGGTTTAGACTGGTGGGGAAAAAAACTTGAAGAAGATGAATCTATAAAGATGCTAAAGCATGCTTTTGATTTAGGAATTAATTTTTATGAAACTGCTGATATGTATGGAAGGGGCAAGAGTGAAAAGTTATTAGCAAAAGCCTTTAAAGATATGCGCAATGAGGTAATTTATTCCACTAAATGGGGTTATGATATGTATAATGCAAAGCAAGTAGGACATGGCGAGATTCCACAAAAACACACTCCAGAATTCTTAGATTATGCTTTGTCAGAAAGCATGAAAAGATTGGAAACCAATTTTATTGATGTATATAGTTTGCATAATCCCAAAATGGATGCGATAGAAAACGATAAATTATTTCACAAACTAGATGAATTTGTAAGCTCTGGCAAAATTAAGAGTCACGGTGTTGCTTTAGGGCCCGCAATAGGATGGAAAAAGGAAGGAATTCATGCTATAGAAAACAGGAATATAGTTTGTCTACAAACTGTGTATAATATATTAGAACAAGACCCTGGAAGGGTATTTTTCGATGCTGTGGATAAAAGAAATAATTCAGTAGGCATAATGGTTAGAGTACCTGATGCATCGGGGGTTTTAACTGGCAAAGTAAATGAACATACAGTATTTGATAAGAATGACCATAGAAATAATAGAAAAAAAGAATGGATTATACAAGCGATGCAAAAAATAGAAAAACTTAGACCCATTGCTAATTCTCACGGATGGGATATTACTGAAATCTCTATGAAGTATATTCTATCGCAAAAACAAATCTCAGTTCTTTTACCAACTGTTACCAGCATTGAAGAAATAGATTTGTTTGCTCAAATTTCTGATGGTAATTATTTAAATGAAGATGAGAAACTCCAAATTGAACAAATGTATGAAAAAAACTTTGATGTGCCTAAATTATTGGCATAATTGAAAATTTTTAATTAACAAAACCTTTGTAT
>JAKDMR010000006.1 GCA_030452275.1 Candidatus Nitrosocosmicus sp.
TTTGTAAGTCATATCGTTTGATTTTTCTTCCTGTATTATCTTTAAAATAATTGAGAAATTGCGAAATTCACATATCTTTTCATAAAAGCTGTTTGGACATTACGCAAGATATCTATACACTAATAATTTTGACGAGCATAAACTTGATTTTCTCTACCATCAAATTGTGAAACAAATTATTAATAGACGAATTTTTTAGAGAATACTAATCTTAATGCATAGAAGTGATCTCATTAATTGGTTTTTTAAAAATTTTGTATAAAGAAGTACGGATCTTGTCCTTTCTATTATCCATCCAATTTTTTATTAAAACTGATGATTTATTGTGGACAGTATTTAGATGCTGACCAGCCACCAATCAAGGCAGATGCGTACGTGTATCATTCGAATGCTTTCTCTGCATATTTAGTAAGAATCTAAAAAGCTAGCTCGCTAATATCTTGATAACCCTCCTATTTTCTAAATCATGTTTACTTTTAATTGGATGTTATAGATTGATAATAGATTGGGTTATCCTACCCAATGCAGTTTTATTAAGATCTGAAATTGATGATTTATCCACCTAACGCGGGTATATTCAAGAATATTTTTCGATAATTCATATGATTTTATTTGATGATTCATGAACATTTATGCCAACAATATAAACAACATAGTCAAGAGAATATAAACTGTATTTTTATTCCAACCTGATCATAAACATAAAATGATGATTTATGGTGAGTCGGATTTAAGTAACTTTTCATCTATATATACGCCATTACTGATGAGGTGGTTTTTCAAAGAGTCTATTTCTTTTTTTTCGTCAGGTATCTGCGATGCAAAGTGGTCTAGCCCTAATTTGCCCAAGTTATTTGCACTATTAGGTAGGATGTTTGTCCCAATCCAAGTGTTTGTGGCAACGTTATGATGATATCTATCTGCGGCAAAAAAATTGGTCCCTGGATACGATGCATTATGGAAAAGACCAATCGTATCTTGATAGAAATTCTTGGCATTAGAAAGGTTTGATACATGTAAATGAACGTGGCCTATTGATGTTTTCCCCGGAATACCATGCCATGGTCCATAACTCTCGTGTTTTAACAAATTCTTGACATCGAGTGGTTCTGTTACCATATGAATATTATTTGTACCACTCCATGTCCATTCTGATGGTCTTCTATCGTGGTAAACCTCGATTCCGTTATTATCGGGGTCGTGGAGATAGAGAGACTCAGAGACGGCATGGTCGGCCATACCTTCATAGTATTTTGGATCGAGATTTTTCCTAATGTGCTGCATAAATGATGCTAAAAATTTTCTTTCTGGAAGTAATATGGCAAAATGATAAAGACCCGCCTCTCCTTTCATTTTGTTAGCATCATTGGTTACACTTTTAATACTGTCTATCTGACTTAAGATCAGTAGTGAAGAGGGTCTGTCCTCTCCCAGCCCATGTGAAATAAGATATGCCTTATTTTCTCCTGATCTGTTTTCCAATACCCTAAATCCTAAAATGGATTGGTAAAAGTCTATGGAATTCTGTAAATCAGACTTTTAGATGAACGTGAACTATCTTTAAAGACGGATTAGCGATAAATCTATAATCTTCATCTTTATTAATTTTATGACTATAGTTCATAAATATATTTCAAAACAGATCTATTTAATACCGAAAGTCTGTTCAAAAGATCTTCACTAATAAACGAACACTTGTGTTTATTACGCTTTATTAATCCTGACAAAAAAAGATTGGATTTACTTACTGCTTGTAAATGAGTAAATAATTACTATGCTCTTATTTTGTACTCAATAATTGTCCCCTTATTTCACCATTTGGATTTTGAACTGTATGGATGTTAACATAGGTGCTATTGCTATTAATTGCAGTCAGTAAATCAGACATTACTTTTCCTTGTAACGGTCCTTCCAGATTAATTGCCGTTATAGTACCATTTATGATAATCCCATTTTGATCTGGATTCTGCGCAGGATCGAATGTGAACAGAGTCACTACAATTGGTCCGTTTTCTCCTAAGGCTCCGCTATGGATATGACCTTGGGTCACATTCTGGATGCCAGAAGCATTAACGATAAAATCTAATGTATCATTGCTTGGGAGAATGGGAGTGAATCTTGCTTCTCCTGTTGCTTGACTATCTACTGCTGGAACTTCTTCTTGACCCGTAAGGTTAGCGACAAAATCATGGTTTGCGAATGCTGTTGATGGGCTTGAAAATGCTGATATCGCAATTATACTTCCTAGCACTAGAGCAACGGTTAGAAATAATATTCTATTATTTATGATTGTCATCCAATTAATGTCAATAATGTGGTATATAACCACTTTGGTGACTCGCTAATTTGCGGCAAAACTAAGATACGCTAATCGCACTATACTATTATTCGGGTATTTTATCCATGACAATCCTGCCATTTTCTATATCGCAGTAGACCTTAAGCTGGTCTCCCCTGCTTAGCTGCAAAAGATGACAGATCTCTATAGGTATCGAGACGATCAGAGTATCGTATCTTTTTGCTATACCCCTTATCTTTTTTGTGAAAGGAAAGGGCTCGGTCCCTACAGGGGCAGGGATAAAATCTTGATCATTATTACTCATATATTTCTCAAGGTAACTCATATAGCTAGTTATAGAATAACTAACTAGTTAATTAGTTCTCCTCTATTTATTTGACCACTTTGAGTCATGGCAAGTTTTGTAAGAAAGTTTGACAGTGCCGTTGGTTCTAAACCGGATGGTACCAACTTACCGATAAACGCAATAGACAGCTACAGTGCTGACAGGTTCTCGAGTGATGCAGACAAGGCTTTTTTTGAAGGAGTCTTTAACAAAGTAATAAAAAATATTGTTGCTTTAGACCTAGGGTTTTATAAAGGCAAGGAAAGAAGGACCATTTTTACTTTATCTTTTTCTGCCAGG
Source organism: Candidatus Nitrosocosmicus sp. (assembly GCA_030452275.1). Taxonomy (GTDB): domain Archaea; phylum Thermoproteota; class Nitrososphaeria; order Nitrososphaerales; family Nitrososphaeraceae; genus Nitrosocosmicus. The sequence continues at coordinate 2,925 of JAKDMR010000006.1, forward strand.
ACCGGACCTATCGAATGTCATGTAGATAAGCAAACAGGCGAGAAACATTATGACAATAGCAAGAAGGTCCCTGATGGCTATGAAGCAATAGGTGGATATGAAAGTTCAGGAACTACAGGTGGATTCCAAAGGTTTGTTTTCAAGAAACCCATCGCGGCTAAATCGATAAGGGTAGCTTTTGATAAAAATACCGACGGTAGCAGCTGGCTTTCTATAGTGGGAGCAAGGGCCATCCTGGGTTCAGAAGTGACAGATATTCCTCCAGGTCCAGATAACGGAAGTGTTACACCCATAGATCCTGATACTGATACTGATCCACAACCTCCCACTCCCCCTACTCCTAAACCAGAACCTGATCAAACTGTAAAAGGCGTAAAAATACCATATGCAGTAACAGGCAAGACAAGAACAGAAGGATGGAATTACAACGAAAATGACGGGTTAAGGATTGACTATGAACATAACAAATTCCCCGATTTCGTAAACAATGCAATGGTTGTTTACGGCCAGTTTGTTGGAAAAGTTACGGAAGACGAGGAAAGAGGGTTCAAATGGAGCTGGGCAACACACACAGGAAGCGGTACACTAGTCAATACTTACATGGTCGCAACCAAGAACGGTAGCGGTAAATGCAGGGCAAGGTTTGAAGAGGATCATCCTCATGGATATTCCACCCTTATAGAACAAGGAACAGGATTGGGAGCAAAAACAGGCAAGATATGGGGTCTTATGGGGATAAGAAAGAACGTAGTTGATGCCGCAGGGAAAGTCACCGGTGTTTTGCTAGAACTTTGGGAAGATCAAGGAGGTATGTTGGCAGATGGGAAACCGGCAAACAAATGGAAGAAACTTTTAAGCCACGTAGATACCAAATGGATGATAACAGACTATTCTAAAGATGGTATAGAATGCACTTGTAGAATGGATGATGACAGAGGAGACAAGAACATCAAGGTAGAGAAAGTATTGCTTGTAGAGCTGGCGGCTTAGTAGTAGCTAGACTACCAATCCATATTTTATACGGCATTTAATGCAATAGTTTTCTTCATCATTAACATCTTGTTGTTTGTTAGGTGAATTGGAATGGGAAAAGTGGAACATGCACAGGCTTTTATGACAGTTGACACATTTGCGGTATACGTTGCTGTAGCAGTTATCCCTTGAACAAAGTGGTAACATGTTGATTGATGGTTTAACAAGGCTGGTATGGGGATCAAACGGGATATATACTATGGGTGTCTTTGCTCTCTGTTTCTTTTTGCTCTGTCTTGTGCCGTGAGTCATTTTTTATCACAAAAACCCTTTTTCTTTTACAACCGCTTCGACCATTTCAAATAAATTTTCATTTCTATAACTTTCTGAAAGTAAAACAACATTAGCATAGTCTTTAATTTTGTCCTGGACCCTTAATTGTGGTAGCAGATTAGTATAGCAATATTGAACATGAGATAACTCTTGTTTCGTAAAGTGACTATCTTCTTTTTCGGGGAAATTATCAAGGGTGTAGGCTTTCAAGCATATTACCAAATCAGGTATTATTCCATGATCAATTCTTTCTAGCAATTGTAAAAAAGGATGTCCTTGATAGCCATGTTTTATAAAGTTGATTTCTGCATAGGCAATATTACTAATAAAATATCTATCCAGTAGTAGATGACCTGCTTTCTTTGACTTTTTTTGTATTTCATCAATATGGACCATAAAATCAATTTCAAAGGCAGTGTGATAATGGATAAGGGTTGATAGAGTATTGTTGTTAAAATCTACTGGAGTTATAACCCCTTCATCGTTAATTTCCTGTTTAAAGATCTCTGATGGAAAGGCCATGGAATCAAACTTGTCTGGATATTTTTTTATCAACTGTTCAATGACCGCAGATTTACCCATTCCGTCAACACTTTCAAATACAATAATCGACATGTCAAAATATTAGTAGTATTAGCTATAAACTTTCATTATTATTTTACTAAGGTAAAAAACTATGAGGGGAGAAGAGCAAAGAGAAAGAACAATCCTGGTCAGGGGTCACTTTCAAGATTATCTAAAAAATATCAAATTAAAGAAAAAGATGGGAGGGGTTAATGTCAGGCTGTATACTCCAGACGGTTTTAAACCTGATGATAAAGACGCTCAGACAGTAATGACCCTATGCAGTAACATGATGAACCCTTCTAAAAAAGACAAGAAAGGAAAGGAGGATATTGATAGACTAATAGGAACAGCATTAGATAAAATACTGATAGCTGATAATGTCAGGTCACAGTCAGACTTTAACGGTACTAAATCAGTGGTTGATAAACAGATAATTGAAACAAACCTTACAAAGCTTGAAAATACAGAACTTGATAGCTACATCAAGAGAGCAACAGACATAACTAGATTAAAAAATGGGGATTTATTCGGTAGAATCTTTTAGTTTTTTTTCCAACAAATCTTCAATCTCTGTTGCCATTTTGTCTATAAACGGGGCATCAAATTGCTTTATCATCTTTGTTGAAGAAAATATGCTTAGAATGTCGGTATAGTCCAGAGTTATTTTAATATCCTCGTTTAACTCTATTTTTTGGTTAGACATTTTAGATCGGGTTTTTCTCCATCCACAAAACCAATGCTTCTGATACTGCTTTTACCTGAGTTATCTGTTTTTCTTTATCAAGTCCTTTATTATGCCTGGCTAATTTCTTTCTAAATTTATCTGCTATTTTAGCATCTGCTAAAAGTTTGGTATAAAGGTCTACCCATTTTTTATAGTCTTTTTTGTTTACTGCTGCTGGTGCTGCTGTTACTAGCTTGTTAGCTTGTTTATTTTGATTCATACTAGCTAGTTGTTTTGGTAAAGAAAAAGTATAAAAGTATTCATTATTAGACACCTACTGGGTTACATAGACCTATAGCATTATAGTCAAGAGAGAATATCGTTTCCATGATGTTAAAGTCTGCTGTTGTTTCTGGAGGGGGTGTCCCTCCTCCCCCACCCGGGTCCTGACCTCCACCACCGGGATCGGAAGCGGTACCGTGGATCTCGACCTCCGTTATCGAAACCCACTCATTATCCGTGTTTCCATGTCCTGTTACCCTGACATATCTGCAATCCACGGATGAAAAGGTGGTGCTTTGCAGTCCGGTAGTGCTTCCGGAAGCCTGTACTATTCCTCCCGTCTGACCCGTCCATGTGCTATCATTGGGTGATGTTTCTATCTCATAGTCGTCAACCCTTTGATCCCCCTTAAACCACGCTATCTTTACCTCATCGACCGGTTTAGACTGTCCCAGGTCGTAGCGGATCCATTCTCCACCTCCATTGTTAAAAGAGCTCCACCTTGTGCTAAAGTTACCGTCTCTAGTATTTGAGGGAACGTTGCCATCATCTCCGGAAGCGGTAATACCCGAAGTGGTATAGCCTGAAGAGGATGGAGTATCGCTTCCTCCACCACCTGGATCGTCACCCCCTCCCCCTGACCCGAAAGGGTCTATTTCCCTTATTGATAGATTTTTTATCCCGTATTCGCCCTCATCGGCTCTGATCAGAATGGTGGGAGATCCCCAAACTAGGGGTTGAGAAGAATCATTGCAGTTACATGCATCTGCATCATTGTTTACCTGTCCAGAGTCAGTAAAGTCCAGTACTTTAACAAAGTTGTTATTCAGATCCTGATCCAAATATACCTGAGTTGTAACGCTTTGGTTATCAGAGGAGTTATAACAAAGAATCTTGATACGGAATGGACCGTCTGTTGATTGCCATCCCGAGATCTGTGTTTCGTCACAGTCATGGTAGCTAACATGCCAGGACTCTTTTCTTATCTGAATTCCACTGCCGTCCATATCTACAGATACTTTGTAGTTGCATCCGGTGCAACATCGGGGAAAGTTACCGTTGGCGGTATGCCTGGATCCCCTGAATCCAAAAGTAGCGTGATCAGAAGCGGAATTAAAAATTTGTACTTCACAAGTAAACTCCACGTTCTTCCAATCATTAGGAGATTGCATGTACCCTCTATCGACCATTTCCTGCTGATCCCGAGAACAGTCATCATCGCTAAAGCCGGTGGAGATTTCTATATTAGCTCTGAAATCCCCAGATGCGGTCCAGTATCCACCCTCCTCCCCGAACCCATCTCCAATAACCCTGCTTTGATTTGCAAAATTATTGTTATCCATGAAAAAGGTCTCACCGCCTGCAGCGGTTGGTTTTAAAATCAAAATTCCGAATACGTCATTAGCCATGTGTTATCAATAAGGGTCAAAATCCTTGAGAAGTAATCTACTCTACTCTCTACTAGACTATGCCGGTCTTATGAAACTAGCTTTCAGTGTGAATTTGATAACAGGGATTGATGAGACGCCTTTGGGTCCATACAGTCTAATCCACATTGGAACGTTATCGTCTGGTGCCAAAGATGCAGCAGCATTCCAAACTGTAGTTTCAGAGAACCATCCTCCAAATAATACCGTAATCGGATCATCAAATGTTACACCTGTTGGGGATGTTGTTTGATTCACTATGGTCTGACATGTCCCATTTTTACCAGCAGGATCAAAACCCATCTGCATGGCTACATTGATACCAGAAACGTCACTTAAGACTGTTAAAGCTACGTCTGTTACGGTGATAGAAGCATGCTTGTTTTTAACATAAAACGGAAAATACATGCTCCACGTTCCTGCGGTCCCTATCGCTCCCACCACGGTCCTGGGAATATCTGGAGCCCAGTTCTGTTCTGTAGAATGGACTATCTCTGCTGTTGCTGATATAGCCCCACCCAGGTTAAGCTCCCTTAGTTCGGCTGGACCCCCACCCGTGGAAAACCAGAAAGATAAATCTGTAGAGTTAAATGACATCTCTAGTCTATGACTCCCCTATCATTGAGAGGCCCCATATAAACAACTGTTTTGAGTTTGTGTCTGTGGTCTTTATGCCAAAACTAAGAATGTTATTTTTTGGTGTGGATCCAACAGTTGGTAAATTCGTAGCCTTGGATACTGCCTGATCTGTGGAGTAGGTAAAGTCTATAGAACTTCCCACTATATTCTCTATTCTATATGTTTTTTGAGAGCCTCCTCCTAACAATGGCTTTAAGGAATCCTGTTGTGTTCTAGAACTTCCATCGGCACTAACAACAAACCAGTTACCGTTAGTAGCAGCACAACTTTCTATACCGTATTTTGCGGTAGAATTATTAGATATGTTCATAGACTCCATGTTTATTCCAAATCTGGCGAATTGGTTTGTTATGTTACCTGTAAACTGCATGTCGGTCTCTGCTACAGAATATTTAGTGAATGTTAGGGGGATGCCCATCAAAACTCCGGTAAGGTATTCATTTGCGTTTGCGGATGTGTCAAACTTTAAGGCCCCGGAGGTAAGATCAAGAGCGCCTGTAACGTTACCACTGGACACAATATATGCGAATTCAGATCCCGACATACCCATTCTTTTATTAAAATATAGAAAGTTTGAAAGATTTTTGGTAAAGATATCCCTTAACAGGCCACCTGATTTATGGGTGTCTGAATCATGAGTATGTTTTTGCATTGAAAGAAATTTCCATGATAGATTATCGGCGCTTCGAAATATAGCATCATCTTCAAGAAAGGAACCGTTGTCTTGTTGATTTATGAATATTTGACCGGGTAAAGGAGTTTCGGCAGATATATTATCGCTAAGGGTTGATGTTTTTCGGTTTAATTTGGCTGCTGATACAAGCTCATCAGCTGCAAAAGGCGCACCTCCTGACATATTTTATCATTATAAAGCTAGTAAATGGAAAAATGATAACTAACTTGCTTTTGAATCAATATCATGGATCCAGTATCATTGTACCTGCAGCAGCTACTTCGCCAAAAGGAATGTCGGTTATGGTTAGTTTGTTAGTGTAATGATATCCTACTTCCAGGTCTGTTGCTACCTTGTCTTGAAAGAACTTTAGCTGCTGAAACGTCCCGTAATATAACTTTGAGTCTACTCTGGCAGGATATTTTTCACCTGCGAGAGGGGCTACAAGGTCAGTATATCTCCCTACATTCAAATTGTTGTTCAATGTAGCAGAAGGTGATTGAGTTCCTGTAGGTAGTGATGAACTCACAGTATCATATTTTACATTGTCTATAAAGAGTTTCAGAGTAGTAGTATTATGATCGTAGGTAACAGCCACATCATATCTTGCAGTAGAATCAGTTATCTGATCGTAAGGAACTGCTGCAATGGTTGATACAGGTGTAGTAATAGACTTGATAACATTTGCTTTTTTCTGGTTAAAAGATGCTTTACCATCTTCATAGATCTCAAAGCTCCACCAATCTGTATCATCAATGTCTTTCTTGCATACTACTACCTGTCTAAAACCGCCGGATTCATCTAAAGCAAAAGGAAGGAATCTAAAAAAAAGAGTATAGCCTGTTGTTATAGAAGAGATACGAATATCGCTGTGATTGTCAACCTCTGCATAACAGGATCTGCCATCAAAAACATTCTCTATAGACCGAGAAGAACCATAATCAATACCTTTTCGTAGTCTGTTAATTCCCACTGTTTTAGCAGTGTGTCCAAATCCGGATATGTCGGTTACCTCTGCGCCCAGGGTATGAAACTCTACAAACATCTTGCAGGTGTCAAAATCTGGTTCAAACGGCAGTTGAGACGCAGTGATGGGAGTCACGCCACTAATGAGTTTAAGCGATGCCAGGTCTTCATCACAGAACTTTATGTAGGAACGACTTGAATCTCCCTCCGTAGATACCTGCAGGTCTTCACCCTGATCGGCAGAGTCATCAGCGACCTTTGAATTGAAAGTATTCAGTAGGTTTGTAAATTTCGTCTGAAAATCAAGATTATATTTTCTTGCGTTAAATAACCAACTGCACATATTTTACATCAAGAACTCAGAGTAATTATAAGGTAAGACGAAGTGAAGAAATTTTCCCCATACTCGTGAACAATACCTGGGTCAAACGTTGTTCTAGATATCATAGGGCCGGTGTTGGCAGTAGCAACGTTAAACATTCCTATTTCCTTGACTGTGAATGTAGGCTCCAAAATATCAAATATCATGTGGAATCTAATAACCTTGTTTAGATTGTTAATGTATCCGTTATCTGCGAATTTGTATCTTATTTGTTCTGATACTAGAATGTCATCATAGTCCTGAGTTGCCCCTACACCGTCACCGGCAGCCATGTGGGTTGCAGGAATAGCACTGGATTTTTGTATTATAAGAGCGCAGAACAAGGAGAGCCCGTATGTTGTTACCTTGTCATATTTGTATGCGCCCTGTAGAGGTATATAACCATCATATTTGTGGCTGTCAATAGTTTGATCATTATATTTCCTGGCTGTTACGTCATCCAGCATTGTCAGGAATCCAAATACTTCCTGATCAGGTAGCAATCCCATACGGGATGCATCCATCATTCTTTTGATGTTTATACCTGTTTTAGCATCCCATGAGGCTACAAGACCCTGATCGATCAAACTAAAGAAATCAAAAGGATTATCATTATTGCTATTGTTATTATTTCTTGTTATAAAATATGTTCTAATCTTGTCAACCAAATTCATAGCTAGTTTACAAAAATATTGAGTATGGGACAAAATAGAGAGAAGTAACTAACTAGACAAGGAAGGGCTTGCAGGATAGCTCCTGAATTGGGTTAACAAGCAGGTCTTCGTGTTGAAGATAATCATATAGAGACCCGATACCCAGATCACAGAAATACGTTCCTATAGCAGAATCAGGACTATTTGAATCAAACTCATAGCCTACAGATGTGATATCTGCTACCGTGTTGGTCCCCTGAGCCAGTCCAGCTATAACGTCTATAACGTTTACTGTTTTTCCTACATTGAAAGGATTGTTTGTTGGTATAGAGACTTTCTCAATGTTAAATATCATCTTGGGTTTGGCAGTATATTCCAGCATCAGCATAAGCAGATCGTTAACTGTACGAAAGTCTGTGGTCCAGTTGATATCTACAAACCTTTCTACCTCGCCGTATCTGGCTATAGACAGTGGGTCCTTGGCTATCACCTTGGTTCGGTAGTTGTAAAAGGTAGCATACGTGTAGGTGGGGCTATCTGGATCGATAGTAAAAGGAGGCTTGGGTTCATCTCCCGGAGCAGGGCTTGTGTTGGGTCGGCTACCAGAAGGAGTAGGGTTTCCTACTATGATTGTGCCGTTATGCATCCAGACAATGTTGTTACCCTGATTGTTTATGCTGTTTTGCGATGTAGCCTGTACCGACATAAAGACAGAGTTGCCTACCTGTATCTGGCTTGAAGAATTTATAGAAGTCTGTGAGATATCTTCAGAGTAACAGGGAGCAGGAATATTGTCTATAAGATGGCCCAGATCAAACTTGAAGGTAGCAATTGGGTCTTTGGAGGGTTTGCCGTTTAGGTTAGCGTATAAAAGTCCCTTGGCGAACTTTTCTGTAAGGGGTCCTACCTTCTGCAGGATAACGCCTATTATCTTCAGGAATGGTATGGTGATGGGAATAGTCTGGCATGGTTCTTCATCTCCTATCGGATCGCCACCAGTCTGAGGGTCACCCTGGTTGTTGGACAAGCTTCCAGGAACCGGTTCGGTACCGGCTATAGACACCAAGACGTTCCCGAAACTGTCAGAAGAGATAGGCATGTTATAATCCCAGTTACCAAAAAAGTAAGATGTTTGAGAAGCTATATCTGCAAACTTTTCATTTTCCTTGAAGGTTTTGAGTGTTACTTTTGATGAAACAGCTCCAGGATAATGTACGAACACTTGATCTGTAGGCCACACTCCCCATATGGATCCAGCCCTTTCATTTACAAAATCTATTGTTCGGGCTGCAGGTTGGTAGTTTGTCTTGATTTCAGGTAGAAACACGTCGACGTCCTTAGAGATGAAAGTATCGATATCAAATCCTCCTTTGTCTTTTATTGAAACTTTAGAAGAGACAAGGTGTTTGGTGTCTGTTAGGATGGCTTTAACAAGGTTGTATGTTTTCATGTTTGGATCGTTAATATCCGGTTTGGTGGAAACAAGGCTGACAGGGTATGCTGCCTTCTTGAAAGAGGATAGGGTTTCTTGGATAATAATACCAGATCCAAATCCGGATAGACCATATTCCAGACCGTCCATCCTGTTTCTCATTACCTTCATGTTTTCAACATATCCAGAGTGAATGTTAAACCACGGACCGTTAGTATGCTGGGCCATCTGGATTACTACTTTGTTAGCGTTTCCTACTTTGGAGCGATCAATACTTCTTTCATCATCTCTTATCCTTAGAGAAAAATTTCCTGTGTTACCTAGTTGTTCCTGACAGTTACAGTATTGCAGGTTTATATCATTGCTGCTATCACTTGAAAAAGAGTTGTAGTCATGAAGCAATGTTGTACCGGTAAAATCATATATCAAGACTCTGGGACGCCAGCGTCTTAGATTAGCCTGATTCCAATAAGCATCATAAAATTCAGAAGTATACGATATTGATGAATATGATCTCTTGGTGTATCCGTATTTTGATACCATTTACCATTTTTTGTTGATTTCAGATAGGATGAGAAGTAATAGTTATTATCCGTAGTAGCCTGAAGAATGTAGTCCTATTTCTTCTGTAAGGATCCTTGCTAGTTTTTTCATGCATGTTGAGCTGCCAATGTCTATGTGGATTTCGACCGGTGTATCATGTACTAACCTGGTGTTACCGTGTCCCATTGGATCGCCGCGGACCAAGAGACGGGATCTTGGATCACTGGAGAAGGCGCTGGAAGGTTCAACGTTACCTATACTTGAATTGCTGTTTGATACCATGCCTTGCGACATAGGAATATTGGTGTTAATCCTTGTTTGTCCGTTGTTTGATTGTCTTTGATAATACAGGTTCTGTCCTGAGCCTGATTGGTTTACGGATTGAGATTGTGAGACTCCATTTGCGCCGTTAGCCCCGTTAGATCCAGGAGTGCTAATAGATGTCCCGTTGTTTGTTGAAGTCCCATTAGCAGATGTTCCAGGAGCTCCGGCTTGTCCGGGTTGGGAGTTAACATTACTTCTGGTGTTCACATCTGACTGATTATTAAAGTTGTTACCGTTTTCATCAGTGAATTGATTACCTGTACTAGATGAACCTGAGCCGCTAGCTCCTGCACCCGCCTCATCAAAATACCCTGGAGCATATACAACATTACTTCCGCCCTGTTGTTGTCCGCTACCGCCACTACCACTACCGCCAGTGCCATTACCATTGTCATTCAACATTATCACCGTTCCTGTTTTGCCATCGACAATCATCCTTCTACCGCCCTTGTTCATCTCTACACGACTGGCATCGTCGCTTATGGCAATGCTGTTACTGCTGCTAGTGCTGGTATTGGTGTTGCTACTAGTATTGGTGTTGCTAGTAGCTGAGAATCCATTGCTGAATTTCTGTTCCATTTCCTTTCTAAAGTCTTCTACAAAAGGCTGGGTGCCTGGCTGTATCTTTACTCTTTCTTTACCCATACCTTCACCTGCTAAAAAGAGAGAGGGTTTATCAACTGTAGCGTTAAGACCGAACTGGCCAGCTCCCGAAGGAGCAGATCCAACCGTCCTTATACGATACGTTATGGTAACGGTCTTATCTTCTAAAGAGTCTATTGATGATTTTAGCTGCTCTACTGCTGATGTAGCATTTTCAGCGGATGCCCCTATTTCAGCCACTGCGTCAGCGGCCTCCATGGCAGCTGAAGCTATAGCATCAAATGAATCAACAGCTGAGCTTTCCAAAGCTTCTATAAGGTTGATACCATCATCTGCGGCTTTACCAAAGTGCTCGTCTACTGCTTCGGGAACCACATCAGCGGAGTCACCTATGGCCTGGAATCTCGCTGCGGCCTGTTCCTGCATGGTGGCCAGTATCCCGTTGGCGTTATCATTTGCAGTGTTATAATGGGTTGTTACTTCTGTAGCCACTACTAGAGCCGAAGCACCAATGGCTGCAAAGAATGCGGCTGCTGATGTTTGCATCATTCCCAATACTCCATTGGCGTTTGCATTGGCGGTATTGTAGTGAGTAGTAACACTGGTAGCAATGACCAGAGCCGCAGCGCCTATTGCAGCAAAGAAGGCCGTTGCTGATGCCAGCATCATATTCAGGACCCCGTTGGCGTTGGCATTGGCTGTGTTATAGTTTGTTGTTACGCCTGTGGCTACGGGTAGGGATGCGGTACCTATGGCTGTGAAAAAGGCTGTAGCGGAGGCCAGCATCATATTGAGCACTCCATTTGCGTTAGCATTAGCAGTATTGTAGTTAGTGGTAACAGATGTAGCTACAACAAGGGAAGCCGCCCCTATTAATGCAAAATACTGAGTAGCAGAAGCATAGGCTGAAGCCATTGCTGTAGCTACGGATGCTTGAACACCTGTCATTACTGTATCTACCTTTGCTTTTAAAGCATCTAAGGATGCAATGGCGGTGTCTATAGTGGCCTGAACTCCTCCACCTGCTCCTTGATCACCTATAATAGTTTCTGTTGCTGCACCTGAAAATCCTTTCACATCTTTTCCTTTTAATACGTTACCTTCTGTATCCAATGATAACACACCGGTTGGAGCATCTTGATCATTACCTGTCATTTTTCTATTAAATTCAGAAGCCGATAAAGTGCCTTCACTTGAATCAATTATAGCTTGTCCTGTTTTTGTAATGGCGTCAGCAGCGTCATTTGCAGCCTGTGTTATTTCCGTGAATTGATTGATAACAGGATTAAAACTGACCTTTGCAAAAGCACTGCCATTAATTGTCATTTCTTTTAATAAGCGGTTGGCTTCAGCTAGATTGCCCGAGGCTAATGCGGTCATATAAGCATCCCATGTAGTTCCAAAGTTATTGGTATATCCAGTTAGCTCTAGAATCTCCATTCCCAGGTTACCCATCATTGTAGTGATGCCTGTTGGGGACTGCATATCAGAAACATCGGCATTATTAAACAGATCAATAATAGTTTGCATGGTACTTTCAATACCGTCTTTAATAGGACCATCTTCAATATCATCTAAAGTGGATTCCATTACCTCTTCTAATCTACCTGTAATGCCTTCCTTGAGACCTTCAAAATCACTTTCATCAAGATTGTTACCAATGCCTATGAAGAGAGCGCTCAATTCCTTTGAAGCCTTTTCAAACAGGTCTGCTCCAGCATGAAATTCTAATGCTTCCTGTACTCCATGATTGAATTTAACCCCTAAACTCTCAGACATTTCATCTACTGCGTCATCCAGTTCATCCTGTCCTTTAGATAATGCATCAGCTAAACCTCCAATCATGTCGTCAAATATCCCTTTTAATTCATCCCTGATAGGGGCGATTGCAGAAGGCATCCCCTTAGCCAAAGCGATAAAGTTCATGATTGCTTCACTGCCTCCTTTAAATCCGGCAGGAATGGTAACGCCTACTTCTTTTGCAAGGATGGCCGCTTCTGTATAGGCTCCTACTGCAGCATGTTCGGAGAGTTGTAATTCATGCCACCATTGTTGTACAGAAATTCTACCATTATTAAAAGCGGTTACAGTTTCTGCAGAGAACTTTTGAGTTGTTACTGTCATATCGTTTACGGTTCCATTAAGGTCTATGATTGCTTGACCTGCTTGTTTAGTTGTTTCAGTTGATTGGGTCAAACGATCTTGATAGAATTTTAATGTTGCCGCAGATTTTGCAAATTCAACTTCAGAACCAGCCGCAGCGGTTTGTAACTCAAGCATTGTTTGAGCGTAAGCGATACCCTGCGGTAAACCGGTTTCTAATTGAGCATTATATTGAACTAAAGCCCCGGTCATTTCAAATACCGATTCAAATCCTTTGGCTAATGCTTCATTCTGTTCTAAAACACCCTTATTGAAAGCATTTGCCTGTACTGTCCCTTTCTGGACTTCAACAACCCAAGCATTAAATGCACCTTTACCGCCTGCTAATTCTACAGTAGTTTGACGGATAGATAATTGAGTTTCTGCAAATGCTTGATTATAAGCTGCGGTTTGAACAGTACCAAGGGCCATTTGTAATTCTAGTTCCTGTAAAGTTCCTTTGGTTTGTGCTGTTTGAACCTGGGTATCCAGCAAGGCTTTACGCTGTTCCTGTTGTCCTAGTGTGAAAGCATAAGATAATATGGTCCCTTCCTCTACTTGAGCAGCGTATTCCTGAAGGGAACCCTTGTTGGTTTCAATGGTCATTTGCATGTCCTGTAATACTTTCATCTGATCTAGAGTTCCTTTAGTGAATAACTGACCCTGCAATACACCATGTTCTAAAGCAAGAAAGTTACCCAGCATACTTGCAGCCATTTCTTCATTAGCGATTATTACACTCCCTGTAGCTGTTCCCATTGCTGTTAGAGCCATAGTGTTGTTGGCCAGAGCGGAAGGGACCTTTCCCTGTTCTTTGATAAAGGTTAAACCGGATGCGGTGGCCTGAGCTTGAGCTTCATCCAATTCTGAATATTGAGCTATAAGTTTATCAATTGTAGGGACCGGAGCGGCTGTGACATCCGTTGCAGTATCAGGGATCATCAAGTCTGATATTGTCCCTCTTGCCACAGTTCCAGCACCTTGCGGGTTATTTGCAGCCTTTTCAAGGTCTATTCCAAATGCGCTAGTGGCAGGACCAGGTGGATTTAACATACTTCTGTCTGCAGATGTTTGAGGAGGGGGTTTTGGAATTTGTGGGGTTTGACCTACAGTGTCTACACCTTCTTGAACGTCCTGAACATTTTTGAACTTGTCAAAAACAGCTACGGATGTCTTTGTTGATTTTTCAAGTGTGCTTAACTTAGCGGCATTATCCTGTAATCTTTTAGTTCGAGACTGTTCATTTTCAAAGTTTTGGCTTTTCTCAGGCATTGTTGCAGCCAGCGGTTCTACTATGTTTGTAGAAATGGAGTGGGCAATAGGATCGACTACATCTTTCTGGAAACTATCAAACCATCGTGTCATGCGATCATAGGCGATTTCACCCGCTGTTTTTGCTTTGTCGATAAAATCCTGAAACAATCCCTCTCTATATGTAAATGGTCTGATACTTTCTGAGATTCTTGTTATTGCATCCCTGGCTGTCTCAGCGGCACTGGTGGCAGCGTCTATGAATCCATCCCAGGCGTTCTTCCAGTTGTCCAAATTGGTAAGAAATGAAATTCCCTCCTCGATCCATTCTCTAAAACCTTCTACCATTTCAGCACCTCCCTTTAATGCCGCCTGAAAAAAGGCGTCTAATACGTTTAATCCCTTCTCAAGTGCATCAAAGAAAGGATCCATAGAAGCCATGCTTTCTGTAAATCCTCTATCCAAAGCTGCGGTCCATTCCTCTGTATTTTCGCCAGAGACGCCAATAGCCCCTGCTATACCTTTAATCATGTCTAACGGTCCTTTGAGAGCAGGGACCATTTCGCCCAATTTTACGCCTAGTGCATTAAACGAGTCTCTCACCCCAAATGTATTGTCTCTTAGTAACGCTATTGCAGTGGTAATGGCAGTTATTACACCTATGACCAATAGGCCTATTGGTCCAGTAATAGCAACCCATAAGGCTCTAAATGCGGCTGCAGCTACGGTTGCAGCTGTAGTTAAAAACCCTAGAGCGCCCGATAGAATACCAGATGTTGCGGTCGTAGTCGTTTGAACAACGGATAAAGCCCCCATTCTTGTAGTGGTTAATGTTGTTGCAGCAGATGATCTCGCCATGGAAGCAGCCAGTGCTGTTTGTGATGTTGTCAATGCTCCTGTTTTTGCAGCTGCGCCGGTTGAAGCTGTTCCTGCGGCTGTAAGAACATTTGAATGTGCTGCTGTAGCCGCATTTGTTAATCCAATAGCTGCTGTAAGCCTTCCAAATCTTGACGGCATTGCGGATATTATATCAGAGAATTTATCCCAACCCGAGTGTAGTTTTTTAACAGTCTCACCCCAGTTTGTTAAGGCAGGAATAAGTTTGGAAGATACGGAAGTGGTCATCATGATGATAAAGAAAAGAGCGTCACCCATGGCGAAATTGGCGTTTCTCTGTGTATACATCAATCCTCTATTCGCATCGTCTAGTTGCTTTTTTATTCTCACGGCTTCTTTTGATTCTGCTCCGGTTTCTGCAACTATTTGATTATATTCTGCAGTTAGCGCTGCTACTTTCTCCTGAGAGGAAGCAAGCATGTCGCTCATACCTATCATTTCCTGAAAGGATAATGCAAGCATGGTCGAAGACATTACGGTTCCAGTCATCATTCTAGAAACGCCTCCGATAGCATTACCGGCCCGGTTATAGGATCCCGTGGATTGATCAGCAGCACTTGAAGCCGCATTGGTGGCTCCGGCTACCTGCATGGTCTCAGAGTTATACATCCTGGTATTGGCCGTGGCGTTTCGCATTGCAGTGGCTTCCTGTGTTACGGACCGGGATAGGTTTATCATCTGTCCCGACGCTCTACTGAGGGTCATAGATGTCTGTTGAAAAGCTTGATTGAGCCTAGTTGTGCTTGCTGACAGGGTTGTTTGAGCCTGGGCTGCCTGTTGAGTTGTGGAGACTGTTTGTCTTTGAGTATTCATGAAACTTGTCAGAGTTGTTTGTCCCGCTCTGAGAGTGTTGACACTGGTGGATACGGCCTGGTTAAACCGTGTAGCAGAAGCTGCTCCCTGGCCCAATCCCTGGTTCATCTGTTGTGCTGATCTTCCAAAATTAGATAGCCCTGTACCAAACTGGTTGATCATCTGGGTTGATTGCTTGACCGCTGTGCCTGTTTGTTTTAAAGCAGTAGATAATCTGTTTAGTTTTGCAATAGATTGATCTATACCTATATCTCTTGCTGTAATTGTAATGGGAAAGTCCGAACCTGATCTACCTTTAGTGTCACTGCTAGACATGATATAAATAAAAAAAAGATAAGGAAAAGACTAGAGAAGTAATAAAGAAAATGAATTTAGCTAAAGTGATCATTTTCTAAAATATTTATTCATATTCGTCACATAGTGTTAGGTTTCAAATTCCATATAGAATATAGCAATCTAACAGGGATGATTCAAATGAATTATAAGTTTAAATCAGCTAGAACAATGTTTCTTGTAGTAGCATTATTCTCAATAGGACTAATAAGTACAACATCGTTGTTACAATCTGATGTATCAGCAACAATATCATCTGAAATCCCAGAACTTGGTTGTATAATTGGTTGTTTTGAAGGTCAGGGAGAGCAGGGACCACCAGGACCTCAAGGACCAGAAGGACCTCAAGGTCCACCAGGTGAAACATGTGCTCACACGAGTCGTTTACCTACCCCTACCCATCTACCTAACGGTGCTTCTGAGGTCTGCACTACTGAACCACCACCATCACCATCAATAGTAGATGGAAACCAGGTTTATGCTCCAGGATATTTTGATTGATACAAATTAATTATCCATATTTTTTATAAGGGCAAATGCAAAAAAAAGATATAGTTTATTTGTTAAAAGTTATTGAATTAACAATATGATCTCTCATCTCTTGACCTTTATCTAAATCAAAAGTTTCTGGAGATCCTTGGAACATAATACGCCATATATGACCATCTTGATTTACAAAGATATCTCTAATTACTGTTAGATGTTCACTACTGTGAAATGCTAGATAAAGATATGAAGAGGTTTCATATCCGCCTATCTTATATTTAGTCATGTTAACATCCTCTATAGGTTGTGTATATTCATCAATCCATATAGAATTATCTACTAGATCATAAGTGAAATTTTCCAATCCCATATCGGCTACTGCACGATTATATTCGATAGTGTCATCGAATATGTTTATTTGATAATGTGGTGAATAAATTTGGAGAGGGTCGTAAGTTTGGAATCGATTTTCTTTATCCGTGATTGTCCAATTCGCAGGCACTTCAAGAGTGATTCCTAGAACTGGACTTGTATAATTGGTAAAGTTTATCCCACTTAAACTAGATGTGTTTTGGGCATTAGTATTATCTATTCCCACTACTGCAAATGTTAAAGTTACAAATCCAATAACTAAAAATTTAAACATATTCATTTTACTAATGCGTACGAGTTTTTCCTTATATATTTTGACTATGAATTCAACAAATCGAATTTAAAGAAAATCTGTGATTGTAGTATTTGCCTTTGTCATAGATTCTAATCTCTTTCTTTGATATCTTTGTTTCCTTTTTAAGTTTATGATGGCTTTGTTTTTACTGTGATATTCCTTCTTCTTACTTAGATACTCTTCCCTATTTTTTTCCAGCCATTCTTTGTTGATTTGTTTTAGATGTTCTTTATTTTTTATTCTGTAATTTTTCATATATTTTTTGATTCGATCTCTATTTTTCTCTGCATATTTTTTCTTTCTGACTTTGATTATCTCTGCATTCTCTTGTCGATATTTTTTAGAAAGTCGAAGTAGCTTATCTTTATTTTCTTGACGATATTCGTTATTTTTATTCATCAAAGATATTCTATTTTTCTCTCTATACTTACGCCCATATTCTTTGATATGATCCCCATGTTTTGTTTTGTATCTTGCTTCGTATATTTTCTTCATCACTTTTCTACGCTTTTTTGCTCTTTGGATGGCAGTAAAACCATTCTTGTCAACTCGTGGATATAAATTATTTTTGTGTTCCCATGTTTGTATCAAGGGAGCAAAATGATTTCTGAGCGAAAGATAATGATTTTTTTGTATAATCAAGAGTTTAATATCTGGATAGTATTTTTTGAATAACGATAATTTAACTAGATATCTTATTGGGATCTTGCCCTTGATTTCTATAAAACATGTTCCAATTTTTATATCGGGAGTATAGGATGATCCATACGGAAGATCAAAAGTAATTGGTTCGTATTCATATTCTACTCCCAGGTATTTTAGTATCCGACAGTAGTTTGCTTCCCATGTTGATCTACAGATATGGCCGAGATCTGGTCTAAATCCCCAAGATTGAGTGATATTCTTCTTAGTATCTGTCCTAAACATAGGATTGTTTTTACCACGAAGATAAGGTTTAGGAACCCCTCTTGTAGGGCTGGGTTTACCAAACTGCGGATGATTAACACCTACACTATAAGATTGGACACATTTCCTGCTACAAAACCATGTTTTACGATCTGGGTAATCAAGTAACGCTTTTCTAATATCACATTTATTTTTGATAAATTCAATTCCGCAATTAATACAAGTTTTTACTTCATAGCTGCGTCTTTTACCTTTATTTTTTGAGATAACTTTATTTCTAAATTCTTGATTAGTTTTCCATCTTTGTCTCATTCTTTGTCTCATCTTTTCTGAATTGATTGCCTTCTGTTCTGGAGTGGATAATCGTAGACTATGTTTCCTTCTCAATTCCTCGAAATCAAACTTTGATCGATATTCGGGATCCTGCCATTTTTTCTTCATTGATTCACTTTTCTTCTTTATTATGGATTCGTTGGTTTTCTGAGCCTGAGCATTCCTATTCAATACTTCACAAATATATTTACGATATTCAGGATCTTCTAGTTTACGTTTCTGTTTTTCAGATAACTTTTGTGTCATGTATGCTCTATACTCAAGATCCTTCCATTTGATTTTGTTTCTTTCAGATAAAGCCAAACTCCTTTTCTTACTTGTTTCTGGATTTTGATTTTTGATTCTATTTGCTTGCGTAACTCTTTCTTTCCATAGTTTGTATTTTTCTGGATCTTTAGGTGCAGGCATGACTAATAGCTAATACAATTACTATTGACCAATCGAGATATTACCTTTACCATTGACATTTCCATCTATACCCCATTCCATCAACCTTTCAGCAGTTTCTTTGAAAGATTTTCCTATTGTAACGTAGTCGTCTAGGTCACATTGAATCCTTCCCTCTAACGCATCCTTGATATACTCAGAAATAGATTGGCTGTATACTTCCTCAGCCAGTCTTTTGATGACAAGGTATTGATTATAGGGAATCCTGGCATAGACTATTTTCATTTTAGCTTGCTGACACCTCCTCCTTATTCTGCTGCTGCGGCTGTGGTTGTTGTAGTTCTTCTTCTTGAACCCGCTGTCTCCTAACCAAAATTCTATGATAGTCTACATCTGTTTTTACATGTATGATTTCGTCTGTCTTGGGATTTATCAGGATGAACAATGTTTTCTGTGATTGTTGAGAAGTTTTAAGCAGCCATGTTACCCTTTGAGCGTCTAACTTTGCTATTTCGAGGTCTTTATAGCCTTGTAACAAAGGATCATTTTGTTTTATTACCTCCTTGTCTATCTCTTCTAGCTTGGTTCTTAGTCCCTGAACTTCTTTCTTTAGAGATTCATTCTCCTGTAGAATTATTGGCTCCGCTGTCTTTAGTTTGTCACTTAATCCTTTCTTGTTTCGATCTACTTCAAACTGCCAGTCATCTCTCAATTGCTGAACCTCTGATTTCAGACTAGCTATTAGCAAGTCTTTTTTGTCTCTTGTTAGCTTGTTGATGTGTGTAGTTGGAGTTAATTTTGATGAATAATCTATTGCTTCTTGTTTATCTTCTCTAATCTCCTGGGCTGCCTGTTTACCTAATCTCCTCAAATCTAGAATTTCTGTCGAGTCTTCGGATTCAGGTATTACCACAGAACCATCATTGGCGAGAAGAATTGGTTTCTTAGGGTTTGGATTTTCTTCTATCTCTAATTCTGGATTTAAGTCATTTTGAGATTGGTTTGTTACTAATTCAGAAGCGGCTATCGCCTCTTTTTGAGGGTAACGTTCTATATCATACTTTTGTTTATTGGAATGTTTACTCTGCTTATATTTCTCATCCAAAACTTCTCTAACCCTCCTAGAATCTATATCATATTGTTCCACGTCTCTAGATACCTTGGAACAAATCTTTTCCAAAGGATGTCCAGAGTCTTCCAACTCTTTTGCTAGTTTGCGGATGTTATTAGTTTGGCTTCCAAGATAACCAACATATTTCTCATCCGCATCTTCCTTATACTCTTTGAAAACAAGTTCCATCTCTCCTAAGGTAGCGTTATATGATTTCATGTGTCGTTGGATTTTCTCCAAGGAATCTTTGTTTTCAGTGATAGAAGTCATTCTTACACTAGCACTCCTAAAGCCTTGTTTGTGAAATGATGACATTGACATCTTTCATGACCTTTTTCACCATGTTTTGACAAAGTGTGATAGCAGTTCCTATACTGACAGATTGGATCTTTCTCTTCTTGTCCGAAGACATTGATTAATCGTATAGAATCTTGTTCCATACTATACCATGTACTAGCCTAGTGTATAAATGTTATGGTATAGAACATGGTATAGTTTATAAGAAAGGGTTAAGGTAAGGTATAGTATAATGCATAGCATAGTGGTAGAGGAGTCAACATTAGCCAGGAATTCCCCTAAGTTTGCCTCACTGAGAACTACAGTTCCTATGAGTATAATCAAACAATGGAATCTAAAGGAAGGTGATAAAATTGAATGGTCTTGGGAGATATTGCAAGGTGAAATGGTCGTGGTCGTAAGGAAGAAGCGCAATACAGAATGAGTTACTAGGATAGCAAATATACAATAATCAATGAAGATTTTAATACGATGGAGTGTATATTGTATTTGAATATGCCTCAGAAACAAGGGCTTAGATCTCATGCTAATGATGAAGCATGGGGTGTAGAAATTCAAGCACTCAAAGACATCCAAGAAGGTAAGACGGATATGGAGGTTCAAAGTGCTGATGAATTGATTAAAGAAACGCTCATATTTCTGAATGTTTCAGCTGCTAACTATAAAGAATTTCCTTGAA